>JANPDC010000091.1:0-17375 GCA_031431275.1 Bacteroidota bacterium | reverse complement strand
TAGTAGGTTTCCCGAATGCTGGAAAATCAACTTTGTTATCAGTTTTGACATCTGCAAAACCAAAAATTGCCGATTATCCGTTTACAACACTAAAACCAAATCTTGGAATTGTTTCTTACAGAGATTTTCAGTCGTTTGTAATTGCTGATATTCCCGGAATTATTGAAGGTGCAGCCGAAGGAAAAGGTCTTGGACATTATTTTTTGAGACATATAGAACGCAACTCGACTTTATTATTTCTAGTTCCTGTTGACACGCCAGACATCAGAGCAGAATATGATATTTTGGTTAATGAATTGACAAAATACAATCCAGAAATGTTGGATAAAGAACGCATGTTGGTCATCTCGAAATGTGACATGCTTGACGATGAACTCAAAATTGAATTGAAAACACAGCTTGATAAAGATTTTAAAGAAATTCCATACATGTTAATTTCATCAGTTGCGCAACAAGGTTTGATGGAATTGAAAGACAAGTTGTGGTCGATGTTGAATAGTGAAAACTAAAATTAGTTTCAAAATGAAAAAAATTATACCATTTCTAATTACAATATTCCTGATACTAGTTTCGGAATATGCTAAAGCGCAATGCATTCAAAGTCCAGAATTCAATGAATCGAAACCCAAAAGAGATTTAAGAGGCATCTTTTTGGCATCCGTTTATAATCTAGACTGGCCAACAAATAGAAATGCGACGCCAGCTGTTCAACAAGCAGAACTTATAGCGATACTAAATAATCTAAAAACTAATGGTTACAATTCAATCTTTCTTCAAGTTAGACCAGAATGTGACGCACTCTATAATTCTTCTATTGAACCCTGGTCGTATCGATTAACTGGTACACAAGGACAAGCCCCTAGCCCACTTTGGGATCCATTAACATTTGCAGTTACAGAGGCGCACAGTCGTGGTTTAGATCTTCATGCTTGGTTGAATCCATATCGTGTTAGAGCAAGTATAGCTGAATATACTGCCGCATCAAATAGTATTTTAAACACACAACCGTCTTGGATATTAACTTCATCATCTAACGCAAATTTAAAAATTTTAAATCCTGGATTACCAGCCGTTAGAAATTATATTAAAACTATTGTAGAAGATATTTCAACTCGATATGATGTAGATGGAATTCATTTTGATGATTATTTTTATCCAAATGGCGGAATGACCACCGATCAAGACAATCAAACCTTTTTAGACAATAATCCAACGAATATAGCCTCAATTACAGATTGGAGGCGAAACAACGTGAATACCATGATTGCAAATGTGTATGATGCTATTCAGGTTATAAATACAAATCAGAACAAAAATATTATTTTCGGAGTAAGTCCTTTTGGTATTTGGAAATCAGGAACGCCAGTTGGAATAAGTGGAAATCCATCTTTTTCAGCACTTTTTTGCGATCCAATTGCTTGGCTTGATGCTGGAAAAGTTGATTATTTAGCCCCACAATTGTATTGGAAAATAACTGGTGCACAAGATTATACTATTTTATCGAAATGGTGGAATGATCAAATAAAGTCAAGAAATAAACAATTGTATGTAAGCCAAGGATTGTATAAAATGACAGATACAAATAATTGGGCTGGTACAGAAATTCAAAATCAAATTAACTTGAATCGCGACATCACCATGGATGCTACTTTTGGTCAAATTGGTTATCGATATTTACAAGTAAAAAATAATGACAAAACCATGAATACATTATTAAATTCTACTCAATATCAATATAAATCCTTCGCACCTCCAATTCAAGGTAAAGATGCCATTTGTCCAAATTTACCAACAAACATTAGATTCGAAGGACTTTCAATAAAATGGGAGACTCCTGTTGTAGCCTCAGATGGAGATCTACCTGTAAAATATGTTGTTTATGCTTTTGAAACTCAAGATCAAGCGCTAACAAATAAAGACGATGGATCAAAAATTATAGATATCGTGGCTCAAAATGAATTGTTGTTAACTCAAAATCTAATTGATACCAAATATTTCGTGGTTTCCTCTTTAGATAAAAACAACAACGAAAATGGAAATTTCTCTCAAACAACTACATTATCAGATGAAAGTTTCGATATTTGGTACACAATGGCAATTCAACCAAATCCATTTACAGAACAATTTATAATTGATAATAACGGACAATTTTCTGGAAAAACAGAAGTTAATATCTTCGATTTTTCTGGTAAACTAGTTTGGAAAGAAAATTACGACAACTTGTCTGAAGAACAGGACATTGTTGCAAGACCAATTAACTTAACAAATGGTTTTTATATAGGCAAAATACTAAACAACGGCAGTTCGAAAACCTTTAAACTCATAAAACAATAAAAAATGCTTCGATTACTCGAAGCATTTTGTTGTTAAAAATCGCCATAATAAACCTGAAAACAAGGTAATTGCAATTCGTTTCGCCACATGTCGACAACTTGATTTCTATCATCAAGTACAAATTCTACGAAAAATTTATCTCTAATTTCAGCATCAAAAATTTCTTTTTTAATGATGGAATCTTTTCTTGAATCGGCTGTTTTTCTCATTAATAAAGCATCGAACTCTATTTTATGATTTTCAAGAAATTTCAAAGTTGGTTCTTGATATTTATCTTCTCGACCTGAAAGTAAAATAATTTTGTAACCTAATTTTTTATAGTTAATTAAAACATTTGCCACGGGATTGTTCAATAAATCTTCGTCACATCTCGAGGCATCAAACGGATTTCTGCCATTCATCAAAGCCAAAGTTCCGTCTAAATCACAGATTAATGCTTTTGGTAAATCTGGGTTTTGGGTTATATATTCTGGCGCATCTTTAAAAAATTGACGGTGCATTGTTTTTATAACTTTTGCTCCAACTGGCTTTTCACGTAAAGCATCTCTTTTAATACATTCCTCCAATGATGTTTCAATATGTTTTACCTCAACAATTACATTTTCATTATGTAATTTATTATGCTGACGAACCAATTGAGAAATTCTTGTCAGATTTTTTTCCGATAAATTTGTATCATCGACGATTGCACATTTTCCAGATTCTAATGTTTTTAAAATTAACATATCTCTTACGCCACGAATGAAAGTTTCATTTGATTTACTATTGAAACCATTGTCAAACATAGCACGCAAATCATCTCGATTAATCCGTTTGTATTGTTCAGGATTATCAGCAACTAATTTTTTTGCATAAGTAGATTTCCCGCTTCCTGGCAAACCTTTCATTAATATAACTTTCTTCATTCCTCTAAATTTTTAAATGGTTTTTCAAACTGTGGACGAATTCTTTTCCAAATATCGGGTTTATAATTTCTGTTGTTCAGCATCGAAAACAAAATAGTTGGATATTTGCAAGTCAAGAAGTACAATGCCGTTTCTTTTTGAGTTTCCAAAATCTTGAAATCTAATTTACATTGATTTTCTATGGTTTCAAATTCTGAAATCAATTTGTTTTTGGTGTTTTTCACCCAATCAAAAAATTCATCTGGCACTTTTTCGAGAACTTCGTCCAGCGATTGTTCTGTTTTTAAATATTCCCAAATATTGATGCTCGAAACTTGTGTCAAGATTCTATGCAACCGCAAGTATTCCGAAAACTTAATTTTCAATCTATAATTATTCGAATATTGAACCACAAAACCTTCTTTATCCGAAATTTCTAATACTTTTAGTTTTTGAATATCATCGATTCCGTTGTACTTTTTCACAACAGGAAAACCCAAATCTTCCAACGGAAATTCATCGCCCGTTTGTGTATCGATTATTGCCAATAAAACCAATGATTCTTCGTCACCGTAATCCAAAACGATTCGGTTTTCTGGATAAATAATCTCAAATAAATAGGTTTTTGTTTGGTCTAAATTCGGCAAACAAGTTGCGTATTTTGAATTCAAAAGTTCGTTTGCTTTGATGGATTGGTCGCTGTTGAATGAACCTCGACTTGCTATAAATGCTTGGCTGTTATGAAAATATAAAATCCCGAGTGAACCATCCATTTTTTCGAAAACATCGAATTTTAAATTAGGGATTTCTTGATTTTCGAATTCACCTAGATTAAAAAATTTAGCAAATGGACGAGCAACTATATTATAATTTTCATCGAGAATCAAACCTCGACACGCCAAAGTAATTTCGTTCCAAACACGTTCGAATTGCGTTTTTTGGGTGTAATTATAAATGTATAAATCTTCTGTTGGATGTTTGTTTTTGATCACAAAACCCAAATCTATCATTTCTAAAAGTTGTTCTTTTGGTATCATAATGAATCTCTTTTGGCAAAGATAAATGCAATATTGCGCAAGGGAATTGCGTAATTAAAATAATTTTAAATTATTCTTTATTTCAAAATTTTTAACATTACGCTTTATTGGCATTTAGAACTGATTTAATGAAAATCCAAATCAATAATAGTAGTTAAATGATGAAAATCCAAACCAATAATGACAACAAAATGATGAAATTCCAGACCAATAAGTGCACTATTTAAAAAATACAAATCAATAAATGCAATTATCTTTAAAAAAGGAAAGGCAATAATGACACTTAAATTGAAAAAATACAAATCAATGAAAATTTATTTATACAATTCTGTTCGCATTTGCACTAAAATATTTTCGGTTTTTTACTTGTTTGGAAAACTGTTATTTTAAACCTTTACTGAATACTCGAAAGTCTATTTTTAATCATTAATCCAAAAGCATAAATCGGAATAATTTTGATTCTTTCAATCATTCCGAAATTTTCAAGCGATGTTCTTATTCCAAATTTTGAGTTTTTTTCGTCCATGAATTTATACAAACTTTGCATCGCACCTTTTGTTCCAGATTTTACCTCAACTGGAATAATTTGCGTTTCATTCTGAATGACATAATCTACTTCGGCTTGACTACTTTTAGATTCTCGATGCCAATAATGAAGCGAATTAAATACTTGATAATTATTTTTCGTTATTTCAATGCCAACAAACAATTCTGCAATTGCGCCTTTATTGACCAATTCCGTGTTTTCATTTAGAAAAATTGTAGATAAATCCAAACCAAGTAATCTTTGATAAATTCCAGTATCAAACAAAATATACTTTCGCTTTTTACTGTTTATTTCGGCTCCAATCGGAATCCCATTACTGGCAGAATGCGTTATGGAATAAATCATTCCAGCCATTTGCAATAATTCTAGTGATTCTTTTATTTGTCCATTATTCAAAGTTGTGTTCAAGGAATACGAAAATTTATTGCCGACTTGTTGCACCACATTACTAAAGACTTCTTGAATGCGAAGGTTTGGAATGCGCTGTTTGTATTTTGCAAAATCGGTTTGATAAGTAACCATTAAATCGTCCAAAACTTTTTGAACCAAAAGATAACTATTGGTTTCCAGAAAAGTTTTGACCACTTCGGGTAATCCGCCAATGACCAGAAATTTTTTTAACAAACCAACGGCTTTTTGATGAATTAAATCCGGTAAAGGTTTTTCAGTTGTGGCTGTGGTTATTGCTTTTAGCAAACTATTTTCGCCCAAAGCCACCAAAAATTCTTCGAAATTTAGCGGATACATAAAAACCGAACTGATTCTGCCTACGCCAAATGATGGCACTTCTGCCAATGCAAATTCTAAAAGCGAACCTGCTGCAATAACGTGCAAGTTTGGTTTTTTTTCATAAAAATAGCGCAACGTGCTAATTGCTTTGATTGATGCCTGAATTTCGTCTAGAAAAAGCAAAGTTTCGCCTTCGATAATTGGAATATTTATCAGAATTGCCAATTGCTCGCAGCGTTCTTCGATAGATAAATTCTTTTCGAAAAGTTCTCGAATTTCGGCATTATCATCAAAATTGACTTCGGCATAATGCGTAAATTTTTTTCCTAAATTTCGAATTGCCGATGTTTTGCCAATCTGTCTTGCGCCTCGCATGAGCAAAGGTTTCCGATTTTGGCTATTTTTCCAGTCTAATAATTGATTATCAACGTTTCTAGAAATATACATGTCTATTATTTTCTACAAAAATAAACATTATTTAAAAAATACAAACCAATAAATGTAATTATTTTTAAAAAAGGAAAGGCAATAATGATACTTAAATTGAAAAAATACAAATCGATAAAAATCTATTGATACAATTGTGTTCGCATTTGAACTAAAATATATTGTCGAATTATTAAAATAATTTTGCCAAAGATGAAAAAGATGAAAAAAGATTTTTAAATCTAAATCACGAATTAATCTGTGCTAATCTTTGAAATCTGTGGCAAATAAATTTACAAGACCAATGAAAATTTATTCATACAATTCTGTTCGCATTTGCACTAAAATATTTTCGGTTTTTTGCTTGTTTGGATAATCTTGCAAAGTGCACGTTTCGTAGTTTTTTTCGATTGATGCAATCAAGTTGTCAGCCAAAAGCAACAAATCATCGTATTCTCGATTTCCTGATTTTATGTCTAACAATTCTGCACGATTTTCAACTCGAATGTTTAGTTTTCCTGTTGATAAAATTTGTTCGGCTGATTGCAATAATCGAATCGTATGCATCATATTTTTAGAATCGTAGTTCTTGCCGTGCAATTGATTGGTGTTGTAACGGTCGTCATTTCGTTTTTCAATCCATCCCCAATATTCTTTGTAGTCTTTGCAATACAACGAATAACTGTCTTGATTGAAGTACAAATAGGCAATTTCTGTTTCGCCTTTTTGGATGGATGAAAGCGAAATTTCGTTGGAACTTTTTTTTTGAAGAATGCCTTTGTATTTTAGATTGTTGTTAGCATCATAAAATAAGGCATACATATCTTTTATATGTTTTATTTTTACTAATCCGCATTGCGATTGATTGAAATTATTATCAGACAACCATTTTTGAGTAAGAACGGACAGGTCGAGACCTGTCCTTACGATATAACAAAAATCGAGAATCGTTTTGCGCTCTTTTTCCATTGGATTCAAGATTTTTTTCTTTAATCCACGGGCTTTTTTGATTTGCGTCACCGCATAACCAGCAAAAGAATCTTTGCATAATTTCGACAAGAAATCTTCCAATTTCAATTGATTCATTATTGGGTTTTTGTACAAAACGCAATCGTCTGGCGATGCTAAAATCTCTAGAATATTAGGATTATTTTTCTGTAACAATTCTACAAATCGACCCAATTCATAATACACCTCATCGTTGGTTTCGTTGCTGATTTGCGGAATATAATCCAAACCAAAAAACTGTTCTTTTGGCAAATAATACACGCCTTTGATGTCCGTGTCTGAACTTGGCGTGTTCAATCCAAAGGATTTACTGCCCGATATGACTTCGAAAAGAATGAGGTTTAGAGATTTTAGGTCTTTGATGGTCATTTTAGATATGTATTATTTCACCAACTTTTAAACTTTTTAGGCGTTCAATTATTTCTAAACCATGTTCATAGGTTTCACATGGTATAATTAATTTATTTGGTGAATTTTTTATGCCGTTAACAACAGCATAATTTCCTGCCATCATTAATTTAATTTTTAATTCGCCAAGTATTTTGGGTCTTACTATTTTCATTACAAATTATTTACTTTTTCAAGAAATTTTATTGATTTAATAGATTATGTATGGTCATTTGTAAAATTGTTCGGTGATGTAAAAAACGGTATCAATGAATTTTAAAACGCCATCTTGAGAAAGTACGTTTTCGTCGTGCAAATCTTCAAGAATAATTCCGAGTTCTGGGTGAAAATAGTCGTTGTTTTTCTTGTTTATAAAACCACTATTTTCTAAAAACTCTTTCACATTCATTAAATCAACTTTGTTATTGGCTAAAACAAAAATTTGTTCTACGACTGCATAAAAACTTTTTTCATTTTTATAAAAACCAATAAGTTTGTAGGCTGTATCTGGAAAGAAATAATTATTTAGAAGTAAATTTATGAAATAATCTTCCCATGAAGTATAATAAATAGCATCGTTTAATTTTATAACATACTTTTGGTCTTTTAGATAAACCAATTGTTCTGCACCATTCGAAATAAAATCTTCTATATTTATTTCTCTCCAAAGTGAGTTTTGGTTGGCAAAATCAATTAAATAACTTTCTTCTTGTTTTTTGAAGTCGTTACTTCCTTTAACCAAATTACTTGTTTTTTTGCCATTTCTAATGTAATGGGCGGCTGCTTGGATAGTTGTTCCATGCTTAACTTGGCTCTTTCCTGAAATGATATTTTGTAATTCATCTTTCATTTATAAAGTGTAAAAATACAGTTTTTTAATATAAATTCATGATTCTAGGAATACGCTTTTAAAGAATTTAAAAAAGTTTGACACGAATTACACAAATTCACACTAATATTTGAATGATACAATTACACTAATCAAAAATGTAAAGGTAAAATTTGTGAAATTAAATTTTAAATTAATTGTATTTGTGTAAATTTGTGAGATTAGTGTCTTAAAAATTTAAAAGCAAATGCTGAATTATAATACGTATTTGGAGGAATAATCAATCGTTACTGGTTCATTTCGTAAATTATACCGAATATCCAAAACCGATGCGTTTACAAAAGTGGTGTTTTCTTTGTCTATCAAGCCGTAACCTTCGTGAATGTGACCAAAAACGTGCAATTTGGGTTTGATTTCATTTACTTTTTTGAGTAGCATTTCGCAACCAACTACTTCGCCACGCATGGTTTGGTCTAAAATTTCAAATGGTGGACCATGGGTTATTAAAATATTGGTGTTTTTTGGAATTAATTGCCAATGTTTGTCTATCTCATCGCCACGATTTCGGTTAAAAGCCCAATCGAAAAATGTGGGTTGCATGGGCGAACCCCAAATGTTGATGCCGTCTATACAAATTCCTGAATCGTTTAAATAAATGACTCCTTTTGGTATGATTTTTTTAATATAATCGTTGGTTTCTTGTTCAAAAAACCAATCGTGGTTGCCTGCAATAAAAATTTTATGTTTATAATTTTGAATTTTAAACCAATTTAAAAACGCCACAACTTCTGATTCAAGACCACGATTGCAAACATCACCTGCATGAATGAGCATGTCGCTGCCTAGCAAGTTGAGTTGGTCGTGTTGACCGTGTGTGTCTGAGATTAGGGTTAGACGCATTTTTTTGGTTTTAGATGGTAATTATAAATATTTATTTATTTCAAATTTAAACAATTCAGATTGAAGTTCAATGTATTGATTAAAAATTTCATTTGAAATTAAATTTCCATTTTCATCTAACTTTAAATTTTCAGATTGCTTGTCTTCTAATAATTTATTTACAATATTCAAACTTAACCCTAATCTTGCAAGTTTAATTAATTCTTCATCATCTGTGCCATAAATATAATTATAATATTCACTTTTAGAAATTAAATCAAAATCGTATAAAAAAACTATGAGTTTGTTAAGTTTAAAACTTACAAAATCCTCTTCTATTTTTAACTTTACTATGCATAAATTTATCAGTTTTACATCAGATTTATCAATTAAATTAACGTAAACTTTACTTTTATATTTATTGTCATTATATACCTCAGAATATCGAATCTCATCACCATAAGATTCTCCAATAAATAAATATGGGTCAACTGATTTTGCTTTCTTTTTAAAGTATTCAAAAGTTAAAACTATGTTTACATTTAAAGATTGTTTTTGAGTTTTTTCAATATAACTATTATAATACTTTTGAGCGGACTGATTTTTTAATCTTTCAATTTCAAAATCTTTTATTTTATCTTTGAAATCAAGAATAAATAAATTGTAAATCTTTTCAATTAAATTATAATTATTCCAGACTTGATTATCTTTAAAGAATTCAATTTTATCTTTTAGTTTGAGAATAATATATTTTGAATCATTATAAAAATCTTCAATATTATTTTCTATGAAATATCTTTCAATTCTTTCCTGTTTTGTAAAATTTGAACTATTAAGAATCAGAAAATTTGAATTATTTTTAATATTTTCATCTTTCAATCTTCTTCTTTCTTTTACCTCTTCTTTTGTTTCATTATCATTTTTTGCAAAAGTAAATGAATCAATATTATATCCATATAATAAAGGATTTTCAATTACATCTTTAAAACTATGATTTCTTAATAAAACGATTTTGTTTCGAACAGAATATTTATCTTGAAACTCTGCTTTATTTAAAAAATGAATTTTTGGATTTAATTTTTCTAAATCATTTTCTTGAAAGACATAATTTAGTCGATTTACTCTACCAATTAGATTTGTTAATTCTTTACCTTCTAAATAACTAGTACTAGTGATAAATAGAGTGTCAATTGGCAAATTAATACCTTCTAAAATGACTTTATTTGCAATTATGTATTTTAATAAATCAATTTCTTTAAATTTAGATTCAATATATTCTTTAATTAAATTTGGCATTTTACCATGAATGTAAACAACACCTTTTTTTATAAATTTATTTACATAAAAACTTTCATGAACTTCTTGTTCTAAAGTTAGTATTATTTTTTTAATTTCAGGGTTTAATTTTATTTCCTGAATTTCATCATATAATTTTTCGGCTATTTTTTCTATATAATTTGGTCTATAATTATAAATGAAATTTTTTAGTTTAGAGTTTGATTTTATATATTCGAAATATCCAATGTCTTTTTTTAAAGCGTAATAATTACCAGTAAATCTATCAAAAATTTCTGAAGTATTGTTTTCCCATAGAAATATATCTTCACATTTTAAGTTATGTTTTATCTCAGACGAAAATATTTTTTGATCCTTATCAAATTTTAAGTTATTAATATCATTAATTAAGGGAGATAAATAAACAACTTTTTGATTTACGTTAATTGACTCGTTCAATTTTATAAGTCTCGAAAGAATTAATCCTCGTGAATTTTTTGAATTAAATTTTAAAATATTATGAGCCTCATCAATAAACAAAACATCAAAATAAGTTTTTTTCTGCAATAGTCTTGTTGCTCTTTCTTGTGTAAGAATTGCTATGTATTTATTATTATTATCAAACATCTCATCATGCAAAATTAATTTATATGAAAGTTTTTCTTTTTTTATATCCTTATAAGTTTGAATTAGAAGTGATTTTGTTGGAACGATTATTGCAATTTTTGAAAAATTATTTTTTATTATTAAATCTTTAATAAATGAACTTTTTCCAAACGAAGTTGGAGCAATGTAACTTATATAATTTGATTGACTATTTGTTAATCTTTCAATTGAATTTTTTTGTTCTAAAGTTTCGGTATACTTTTCCCTTGAATTAATAAATTTTGTATTTACTATTGATTGACTTATGACTTGTGAAATAGTTTCAAGAGAAATCAAATTTTTATCGACTATGGTTTTACAAATTGGATAAAATCCAATCTGTAAACTTATATCATATAAGGGTTTATAATCTTTAAAAAGCAAAGAATATTTTAGAATAATGTAGTACGCTAATTTGAAATAACTTTTATATCTTTTATCATTTTCATAAATTTTAAAAAATAGAATAGCACATAGCAAAATGAATTCTTTTTCTTTTTCACTTATAACTAAATCACTTATAATTATTTTATTGAAAATAACGTTAAACTCTTTACTGTTTTTTAAAGCAGTTAATTGTCCTTTCTCTAAACCTGCAATACTGTAATCCATTAAGATAAATAATTTATAAAATTTGTTATTGATTTTTTATTAATACAAATTATATTCATTTTTTTTGGATTATAATTTTTTGTTAATTTTATTAAATTCTTTGTTAAATCGTCATTATTAATTGTTGTCCATTTTTCCTCCATAAAAATTGATGAACTAGGAATCACATTAAAATTTTTAATTTCTTCGTAATCCTTTTTGATGAATCTTTTTTTAAAATTGTTCAAATTTTCAATCAATGTTTTTTCACTATTTACTTGGATTAAACTTGCGTGATTAAGTGCGTTAGACCAAGGACTAATTGGATTCTTTCGAATATCTAACTTATTCCCAGTTATTTTTTTTACAATATCATTGTATGCTTCTCCTACATTAGAATTATGATTTGCATTTAATGTATCGGGAAGACTTGATTTACTTTCATAAAGCCAAATCTCTTCTTCAAATTGATATAATCCATCAAAACCTTTTTTCATTGAACCTTTCTCTTCAAGATTTTGAAATAAAAAATATTGTTCAAAATCTAATTGTTTTAAATATAGATGACAAAAAAATTCTGCTATGAAACCACATTGCTTTTTTTGATCTTTATCTTTACCATCAAACCATCCAAGTATTTCAATTTTCACAAAATCTATATCATTATCACCTAAAATTCCATTCCAAATGGAAGCAATATTTTCATCAATTAATTTTTTAATATTATCATCATAATTCTCCAAATTGAGGAAATGAAATGATAATTCATTTGAAACATTAATAATTTTAGACTCTAATTTTTTCATAACTCTTTTATAATCCTCCTAAAAACCAAATCCAACTCCAAACTCATTTTCTTCCCGCTTTGCAAATTTCCAGCATTTTCTTGATTAAAAAGTACGGTTTCCCGTAAATAGTCAGTTATTATAATTTCTTTTGGGTGCAAATATTTTTCGTCTTGGTTGGCTTTTATTGTCATTAATTCTAAAACTTTGTCTTGTATGTTTTGTGGCGCTATGGGTAATAATTCTAAAAAAGCCACTGGCGGAAAACTATTTTTTTCAATAATCCAGCGTCCAGCGAGTGCGGTTCGCAAGGCATAAAAATAACTTTTTAGTTTTACTTGGTCTTGCTCGCAAACGTCTATAAAATTTTTGGTCGTGCCTAAATAATGGTGCAAGGTCGCAATGGGCGAAAAGCAATCTTTTGCCAAGGTTTGCATTTGTTGTATAAAAGCATCGTCTTGATAATACACTACTGGCGAAAACAACCATTCTATGAGTGGCGCATTCGACTTGGCAAGTAGTTTCAAGGCTTTGGCTATGTCCCAACCCGATCCGTCCAAATCATCAGGTGTCATGAACTCAATAACATCGGGTTTTTCCCAAAGCGACAAGTAATAATCTGGTTCGTGTTTGTATATAAAACGAATATCATAATCGCTATCGGGCGAGGCAAATCCCCAAGCACGACTGCCTGACTCGACCGCAAAAAGAATTTTGACATTCTTCTCGGTTTCGATTGCTTTTAATTTTTGAAGTATTTTTTCTTCCATCGTTTCCAAATTTAATCAATTTTTTTAACAATTGCTAGTTGAATTAATGCTCAATTAAATCCCAAAAAACTCCTTTGCATTCTTAGTAGTTTCTTGAGCAACAACATCTAGCGAAATCCCTTTGTATTGTGCAATTGTTGCTGCAACATAGGGCAAAAATGCGGGTTCGCATCGGCGTTCGTGGTATTTTGTTAGTGCGCTTTTAGGAACATTTTTGGGTAGCATGAACGGTGCATCGGTTTCGATGAGTAGTTTGTCTAACGGCACATAGTGCAACACTTCTTTGAGATGCGCAAAACGGTTGGTATCGCTTATTGCTCCTGTAAAACCTAAATAAAACCCTTTATCGAGATAAGTTTTGGCTTCTTGCAAAGTTCCTGTAAAACAATGCACGACGGCTTTTGGAAGTTTGGGCAAATAGTCATTCGTTATCTCCACAAATCGAGAAAAAGCGGCTCGTTCGTGCAAGAATAACGGTTTTTGAACTTCGATTGCCAATTCGAGTTGGGCTTTGTAGCATTTTTCTTGGTCGGGTCGTGGCGAGAAATCTCTATCGAAATCGAGTCCGCATTCGCCAACAGAAACAACATGTTTTTGTTGTAATAAAACTTTGAGTTTGTCAATGCTTTGATTGTCGAAACTTTTAGCGTCGTGCGGGTGAATTCCTGCTGTAGCATATAAAACGTTTGGATAATTTTTAGCGATTTGTGCCGATTGTTGGCTGTTTCTTATGCTTGTTCCTGTGAGTATCATTTTGGTGACGTCAACATCGAGTGCGTTTTGAACGATATTTTCGATATCGTTTTGAAATTGTTTGTTGGTTAGGTTGATTCCTATATCTATGTAATTTTTCATTTTTTATTATTTTTTAAACACCAATTTAGAATTTTGGCTATATTTTTTGCATCATCTACACCTCTATGATGTGTTCCTTCCAATGGAATATTGAGGATTTTTAAAGCACCATTCATACCAATTCCTTTTCGTAATCCTCTGATGGATGCAAATAATTCTTTCACATTGATATGATCCTCAGAAAAAGGATAATCTATTCTAAATTTCGAACATTGTTTTTTTACCATATTCAAATCATAGGCACCATAACTCGCCCATGTATAATTTTCTGAATCGTATTCTTCACGAAGAATGTCGAAAGCATCTTCGAGCAAAATTCCTTCATCATCAAGCATTTCTTGTGTAATGGTGGTTAATTGTGTGCAAAAAGGACTCACTTTCGAACCTATTGGAGTGATTAAAATTCCTTTATTTTTTGAAATGATTCCTGTTTCTGTATCTAGTATACATACACCAATTTCAATGATTTCATTTTCTTGCCCCTTGGGCGGATTGCCTTCCCAGCACGTTGCTTCAAGGTCAATAATTATAATTTTATTTGTTGTTTTCATTTTTAATTTAATTTAAAAACCACGAACCTTTATTGGATTCTTGGTTTGGGTTTAATCGACTAATAACTGGGTTACTGCCGAGGCATTTATCGCCCATTTCATGTCGTAAATTTCATCGGCATTTTCGATGTTATCGAGGATTGTCAAGTTTTGGGCTTCGGCTTTTATTTGTAATAATGCACCGATGTTCAATTTACTTTTCAATTTCGACAACATGGCTCGTACTCCTTTGAAATCTAATTGTTGGGCTACTTGTCCGCCAAAGGTCATTTCTAACCAAATGATTTCTCGATTTTTTATATCTAGAACGCCAAATACCATTCCTTTTGCGACGTTTTGTGTCACTCGCACTTGGTGTTGCACGCATGATGGGTCATAGGCTACGCCTGTTCGCTCGGAAACTTTCATTGGAAATTTTGAATCCATCCAACCTACTACCAAATTTGGCGTTATTGCTCCGTTGCTGAAGGCATTGCAGGTAAACGTGACGTATTTAGCATCGGCTTTCGCCAAATTGTCGAGGTTGATGTTGATGTATTCTGCGGTTCCGATTTTGTTTGGGATTTCGCGAATATCGCCACTGTGCTTGCAACCTGTTGGTGCTAAATTTGCATAGGAACAGATTTCGATTTTGTTTTCGTAGGCTATCATGCAACTCAAATCCATATCTAAATGTTGTGCTGGCAAACCTTCACCCCATTGCATGAACAATCTAATTTCGTTGCCTTCGACTGGAAATTTTGTTCCCATCAAGGCTACTGGCAGATCTTGAACTGTTTCGCTTCGGTCGCCAATGGATACGGGCATGTTGAACAATTGTTCGTGAATAAAAATGGTTTTGTTTTGGTTTTCTATGGCGGCAAATCGTTTTTTCATGGCGATGATGCATAAATTTTCGATTTTGGTTTTCATAGATTCTAATTGAAAATCTTCGTATAAATTCAACAATTGATTTGCTGGAATTCGTTTGTTGGTTCCACCCAATGGTTTCACGCTTCGATCGATTGTTTTGTCGAAATAGTTTTGCGCATACATGTTTAATGTAAAAACCAATCGTGCTGGTACTTTGTCGATAATTTCAATGAACGCTTCGATGGTTTGGTCTTCGCCGAACCACAACATGTTGGCAAATAACGAACGAGCGAACAATCCTGGTCGTTGTTGTAACAACTTGAATGTGTTTTCGGCATCTGATCGCAATCGAAAATGGTTGACTTTTGCTTGCCAAACTTCATAGTTTTGGTTGTAAAACACATCTAACAAGTGCGCCAATTTTTCGAAACCTGGTTTTTTGCTGTATTCTGCCAATCGCAAGGCTCGAATGAATCGCACCCACATGCCTCGTTTTGGATGCATCATTTCGCAGGATTTTTCGACGTCTAAATCTAAATTGTTTAACCAAGTTGCAACCACCAAACATTGTGCTCGTTTGTAATGTAATTTTAAAATTATACTGTTTTCTAATCCTGATTTTGCACTTGTATTTAACGAATTTACAAAATGCGAATTGTTTTTGGCAGCTCGTTTCGTAATGGTTTTTGGTTCCACTATTTGCAAGAAACCTGTTTTCTGAAACCATAAATATCGCAAAATATCTACTGGCGATTGAAACAATTTCTGCGCTTTTTCGGCTTGACCATTGCTTTCAAAATGATTAATGACTAACATTAATGTTTCCTTGATTGCGATTTTCACTTCTGGAAAATCGCTGGTTTGCAACAATATTTTTAAACTATCAACTTGTGTAGCATCGAGAGCGGTTTTGGATTGCAACAAACTTTTATAGAAATTGGCAACATCAGTATCATTCCATAATTCTAATACTTTCAATTTTGAACCTTGTCCATAGTTTTCGATTTTTCCGAATTCGAATGGTGTTCCACAAAACGGACAACCGTTGTATCGCTCTAACGGAAATGTATTATTTGGAATCAAATGTCCGCATGGCAAAGTTGTTCCTTTTTTGGAATTGAATTTGTTGGCAAAAAAAGTGATTACATGATCCAAAATACTTTCGCCTGTTGGCTCGTCCCAACCTTTAACAAGTGGTGTCCAGTTTTTATTGGTTCCTAAAACTTCGTGCAACGTTTCAAGAATTGTGGCTTTGTATTTAGGATTTGCTCCGTTCAATGCTTGCAAAAGTGGTTCAGAAAATGTGAAACCTAATTTCAAAGCATTTTCTACCAATATTGAAGTGGTTTGGGTTAATTCTGATGTTTTGTTTGCCGTTAATTCCGTTGGAATAAAAATCGCACTTTGTCGCAAACTGATTTTTAATAATTCATTTTTCATTTTATTTGTTTTTAAAAATTAGATAATTGTGTTTCTAGAGATCTATCTAAAAGAATTTTGAAGTAAGAAACACTTGACCTTAATTTGATTAATGGTAATTGAAAGACTATTTGACGTTTCTACCATGAGATAGAAGTAATGAAGTAAGTCTTTTTTGACCATTAATTTGTGGAGTAGACGGGATTCGAACCCGCAACCATTTGTTCCCATATGAAGTAAGTTTTCTTTGACCATACAGATAATTAGAAAACTTTTCAGACAAATGTTCTATCCAGTTGAACTACTACCCCGAGTATAGCGGTAATTGTAAAAGTTTTTTCTTGGAATGAGTTGAAGTAACTTTGACTTGACCTGCTATTTAATGAAGTGGTTTAAACTTATTTGATTTAAGCGAAAAATAAGAATTTTTGTTTCAAATTTTAAGTTTTTATAACTGCATAGCATCGTTACGGAGTTCTAAAAAGTTGAAATTTGGGGCAAAAAGGCTATTTTGCAGCAAATTAAATAAGTTTAAACCACTTCAATATGTATAAGAACGTATTTGTTTTTGA
>JANPDC010000090.1:0-38255 GCA_031431275.1 Bacteroidota bacterium | reverse complement strand
ACGCACTTTATCGCTACGGGTTTGCGCGAAAAGTAAGGTTGGAATGCATAACAATATTAGTATAGTTTTTTTCATTGTTGTTTTTATTAATTTGAATTTGCTTAATCCAAGTTCTTAATTTATGTTCAATTTCATTTTTTTCTTCTAAAGTATTAAACGAACTATTTTCTCTTTTTATGCCTTACTTTCGCGTTTTTCTATTTCTAATTTTAAATCTTTTATCTGTTTAAGATACCATTTTTTGCTTAGTGCAAAAAAATCACTAGAGGCACAATCTTTATAATATTTAATGTAATTTAAAAGTTGAGTAATTGTTAAACCACTAAATCTATTTGAATAGTCTTCGTCAGATTCATATTTGTCATTAAGTATCTTTGCTTCATCTACTTTTACAAGTTTATTATTTAACTTTACTATTTTTAATTGTAATCTATCTAATGTATCTTTTTTAGTTATTGCTAAATAGTCTTCGATGCTATTTTGGTCGATTTCTACTATTCCCTTATGATAATTTGACCATCTTGCTCTTTCAATAAACAAAATTTTATATTCGGTTTCGGTTTCTACATCAAAATAATTTTCTATGTTTTTAGCCTTTCTATAAATACATCCATTAAAATAAATTTGCAATTCGTTTTCTGTAATAAAACATTTTCCTATCCAAGCATTTCCAATTTGATCCTCAGTGTTTATTATCTCTTTAATAAATATAATTTCAGTCTCCATTTATACAATCCGTGTTATTAAATTATTATTTTGTATAATTAATTTTTAAAATATTTCCAATTCAATAGTCTCCTCGAGAAGTTCCAAAAGTAAAATCTTTGGTGTGCAAAAAAATCTATAGTATGAAAATCTATACATTTTTTATTACTATTCGTAATCAAATTTTCAATTTGAATTTTGCTTAATCCAAGTTCTTAATTTAAATTCAATTTCATTTTTTCCTTCTGAGGTATTAAACGAACTATTTTCTCTTTTTTTAATTCTTACTGCTCTTAATTCTCTAATTAACAATTTTATTTCTTTACTGCCTTTTAACTTAAATTCTTTTTCATAAAATAAATGAGTTTCAATTAATGCTCTTTGAATTTTTCTTTCATCTAGTAATTTTAAAACCATTTGACAAATTTCGATTGGTAATGTTGTAATTCCCCAATTTTCTATATTTTGTAAAAAATTGTTATGTACTTCTTCTCGATAATGCATTCCTTGTTTTGAGATTAAATACTCACAATAATCTATGTTTTCCTGAACTGTTAATCCATTATATTTTGTGTTTTCTATTATTAACCTTATACGTCTTCCTTCATCAAAGCCATAATCAAAACCTAAACAAAATTCAATTGATTTTTTTTTCTTATGTTCAATTTTAAATCTGTCAACTCTATTTTGCTCAAGGGCTATAAGATTACCAATACCTAAATCAATTTGGTCTTTAACTTCTGAATTTACGGTTAAATCAGAAAGTGAAAAATTACTAGTTAAACCTAATTTTACACCTTCTATTTGATCTTGTTCCTTTGTAATTATCCATCCTCCCATATTTTTATTTTTAAAGTTTTGTTTTTAATTTGAATTTTGCTTAATCCAAGTTCTTAATTTTAGTTCAATTTCATTTTTTCCTTCTGAAGTATTAAAAGAACTATTTTCTCTTTTTTTAATTCTTACTGCTCTTAATTCTCTAATTAATGATTGTATTTCTTTCATTCCTTTTAACTTAAATTCTTCACTCTCATAAAATGAATAGGTTGCAGCTAACGCTCTATCAATTTTTGTTTCATCTAATAATTTTAGTACCTCTTTACAAATTTCGATTGGTAATGTTGTAATTCCCCAATTTTCTATATTTTGTAAATAAGCACTAGATGATTCCTCTTTGCAATGAAATTCTCTATTCGAAATTAAATATTCAAAGCAAGCAATGTTATCTTGAGCTGTTAGTCCATTATTTTTTGAATTTTCTATTATTAACCTCGTCCGTCTTCCTTCGAAAAAGCCATAACCAAAACCCAAACAAAAATCAATTGGATTTCTTTCATATTGCTCAACTTTAAATCTTTTCTCAGGTGATAAAGGTGAATCGATACCTGAATAAATTTGGTTTTTAACTTCTGCATTTACTGTTAAATCAGAAAGTGAAAAATTGCTAATTAAACCTAGTTTTTCACCTTCGACTTGGCCTTGAGATATTTTATTGAGCATTCCCATGTTTTTATTTTAAAGTTTTGTTTTCAATTTGAATTTTGCTCAATCCAAGTTCTTAATTTAAGTTCAATTTCATTTTTTCCTTCTGAGGTATTAAACGAACTATTTTCTCTTTTTTTAATTCTTACTGCTCTTAATTCTCTAATTAATAATTTTATTTCTTTACTGCCTTTTAACTTAAATTCTTTTTCATAAAATAAATGAGTTTCAATTAATGCTCTTTGAATTTTTCTTTCATCTAGTAATTTTAAAACCATTTGACAAATTCCGATTGGTAAAGTTGTAATCCCCCAATTTTCTATATTTTGTAAATAAGTAATACGTAATTCCTCAGTACAATGAAAATGAAATTCTCTACTCGAAATTAGATACTCAAAACAAGTTATGTTATCTTGAACTGTTAGTCCATTATTTTTTGAATTTTCTATTATCAACCTCATTCGTCTTCCTTCACAAAAGCCATAACCGAAACCAAGACAAAAGTTAATTGGTTTTTCTTTATTTTGCTTTATTCTAAATTTATCAAATCTATTTTGTTCAAGAACCAAGGGAGAACCAATGCCTACATCAATTTGGTTTTTAACTTCTGCATTTACTGTTAAATCATAAAGTGAAAAATTACTAGTTAAACCTAATTTCACACCTTTTATTTGAGCACTGTGGACTGTATGTGGCATTCCCATGTTTTTATTTTTAAATGTTATAGTACAATTAGATGGTATTTTATGGTTTACTTTGAAATAAAATTATCACCAACTTTTTGCGCCTCATATTCTGTTTTTGACACTTCAAATTTTTCAGTAATGGTGTCGTTTTTAACCATGAAAATATAGGTTTCAGGAACTACATGTATTGTTTTATTTCGCATTTCAGTTCTTGATGGTAAAACTATTTTTGCTTCTATTTTTCCATTTTGAATTTTATGGTCAAACGCTCCTTGGTTCTGAAAATATAAATACGCAGAAATTATAATAACTAAAAAAACTATTATAATTTTTGTTTTGTTGTTTTCAAGTAGCATAGTTTTGGTTTTTGGTTGTTACTAAAAAATAAGATTCATCATTAAATTGATGAATCTTATTTTAACTAAAACTTACTTGTGAAATTTTGTTCCTCCGTTTTTAATAAATTCTATAGTTTTATGCATATTGTAATGATCACCGTTCTCCTGTATATCATCAATCATTTCTACATAAGAAAAACCTTTGTATGATTCTGGACTTTCGTTAAAATCATACATTAAATCACCATCAGCAAGATTTGGCTTGTACTTACCATTTTTATCTGTAAGATTACAATGAGAATTGTATAGATAATCCACTTTTGCAACACCTTTTACTACAAACCAATGCCCACCTTCTATTATGGTTTTAGTTCTCAGATTGCCACCAACTATTAATTGACAATCATTTGATGAATCACCGAGAATGATATTTTCAACAGTCAAATTTCCAGTTATTCTAATATCTGCTAGTGTAATTAAACTAGTTGTTTGAACGTCTCCTAAAACAATTAAAAGAGTAAATTCATCGTCTTCAATAATTTTATCTACTTTTAAATTTCCATTTATAATAATAATTTTTTCACCTACTTCTAATGTTGATAAGGCTACATTTTCGCTGTATAAAGTTATTTCTTCACTTTCTTCAAAATTTTCTATTGCTTCAATAATTTCGCCATTAATTTCAGATTTATGTGAATTAACTAAATCTAATGCTTGTTCAATTGTGATGTTTTTAGTTGTTGTCATTTTATTATTTGCTTTAATTAAATTTATATTAATTAATATTTACTTGTGTTGTTATAATTTTTGTTTTGTTGTTTTCAATTAGCATGGTTTTGGTTTTTAATTATTCAATTGTTAATGAAAACTAAGATTTTTATTAATTTAAATATCTCTTTTTACATTTTTATTAAACATAATACTGCCATTTTTAAATTTTCTAAATCATTCCACTCATCAAATGTTCGTAAGAACTAATTCCAAAATTTTTTTCGAGCAATTTTATGTTTTCATCATAGTTATTATTCTTTATATCTTTTCCGACTATTCCTTTATCAAAAGTAATTTCATTATCTGTGTATTGGCACCAAGTTTTTGTATTTACTGTTCCTCTAAAAACACCAAAACCTGCATCTGAAAAATTTAACCATAATGAATTTTTAACTATAGTATTTCCTAATACTATTAATTGAACATCTTCTAATAAAAGTAAGTTGTTTTCTACAGTTAAATCTCCTGTTATTACTAAAATTGAGTAAGCGTCAGAACCCCAAAAAATCATGTTTCCTTTAATATTTAAATTTCCATCAATTACAAAAACACCTCCAGTACCTTCAACTACTATATTGTTTACTTGAACATCCTTTTTTGTAACATAAATTTCATCTATTGGTTCTCCGAAAAGATCTTCTCCGTTTTCGCTAAAACCAATATCAGTTAATGCTTTACTCACGCCATAGACATCTAATTTTAAATTATCGGTTGGTTTAAATTTTGCTAAATTGTCTATTTCAATTTGTTTTAGTTTCATAATTTTTTTTTTTAATTGTTAATAAAAATACTCACTTTAGAGACATTCAATAAACCGATTATACAACTGATTCTCTATTTAAAAAAGACTTTGAAGATTTTGGTTGGTTGAGTATTAGTTTTGCAATGTGGTTTCTTCCTTCTTCGCCATTTTCGTTTATATATTCAAGTTCTTTGAGCGTTAATAGTTTTACGTTTACTAACTTTATTTTTTCTAAACTTAATTGTGTTTGTGAAGGCACTAAAGTGGAAAATAATCCCAAGAGTACGCCACAACGCTCGTCTTCGTTTATAAACTCTTTAGGAACAGTACAATCATAAAGTTCTGTAGATATATAGCCATATTCTTCAATCATACTGGAAATATTTGGGTTTCCGGCGCCAAGTTGGGCTGCTTGGTATACTAAACTAAATTGCCACGAATTTTTTATATCCTCAAAATTTTCCATTTCTTGATCACATTCAATATAAAATTCACAACCAATGCCATTATACGGCTGATTTTCTGAATTTGTATCAAAATCATCGTATGGATCACTTAATCCGTCACTTGCAATTATGGTTTCTTCATTTGAGTTTACAATGACATACGATTGTCGCATTGATGGCCATTTTGGACCTCCCATGAAAGTGGGGTTTATTAGATGTGAAATCACATCTGGATGGACAGCACCAATTTTTTTCCAAAATTCGTCTCTCTGTTTTATAGATTCATTGTAATGGTTTTCATAGTTCATAAGATAGAAAATTTAATTATTATAGTTATTTTTTATATTGTTCTAAGAAATTAATTGACTCAAATTCTGCAATCTTCCATAAAAGTATCTAAAGTTGCTTTGTGTTTTTCTTGTGCAGCATTAATAATTGTTTCGGTTTCGGTGTCCGTATTAATAGTGTTTAGATTAAAATTACTTTTTACCCAGTTTTCAAAATCTTCTTTGCAATCGCTTTCTGTGTAATATTCTTCATCTTTGTAAAAACTTGCACTTTCATGATCTACAGAAATTTCAATATCAAAAGTTAATAAATGAATTAAATCTTTGGTTGAATTTGCCACTACATGAATTCCGCCTTCATCGCCAAAAACCACAATTGGGCAGTTTTCTAGTTTTTCTTCAATTAAATAATAGGCATAAGAACTGCCTGAACCATTAGCGGTAGCAAATTCTAAAAATTTGTTTATAAAAGTTTCGCTATCGCACCAATGTTCTAATCCGCCATATTTTGTTGAGGTTTTTAGGTAAAAACATTCTGAATAGTTTTCGCTTCCGTATTCGTTTTCAAATTCATATAAAAGTTTTAAGTCGCTCGGAATTTCATAGTTTCCAAATACTTCCTGAATTTCGGTATAATTTAAATTGCTCATGGTTTGGTTTTTATGTTTATTTAAAAAAATCGTTATAAAAATTATTACTTTTTTATAACTTTTCAAAGGTTTACTTGTTTTTTATCCATTTTAAATAGTTTTTATAATATATTATTTAAAGTATTCTTTTTTATAATTGACTTGCCAGTTTGTATGTATTCACAAAGTAATTCAGATTCACTATAATGTTCATTGTCTTCTTGTATGAGTTCAGGCACTAATGGTTCTGTTGTATAAAAGTCTGTTTCTGCTCCCTCTATTGTTCCTGTATTTATTACTAATGCATTTACTGCACCTTTAAAAATCATATGATGATCCTCTGCAAAAACTACTTCTGCTTTTGTCTTCCCTTCAACCGTTAATTTACCATGATTATAATAACCATAAATTGTTTGTTTTGCATTTAAATCTCCCTTTACAAGAAAATTTGAACCTCCTTTATTAATACTGGTAACTGTTAAATTACCCATTACTAATAAATCTGGTCCAAAATCAATTTCATCTTGAAAAATTGAACCATTCAAAATTAAGTTTTTTTTAAAAATCATTCCTTCAACGCCATTAAGAGCACACAAATCATCCATTATAATATCTTCTGAAAACTCACAATTATGTTCAAAAACCATATATTCAGATCCTTCTTGGTCAATTATTTTAAAATTATTCTCCATATCATAAATTATATCATTAAAATTCTCTGATGCTAATTTTTCTATCCTAACATAACCTTTTTTAGTTTTTTCAGCCACAAGTTTTTGATATTCTTTTTCTGCTTTTTCAGCACTTTCAAAAGTTTTTTCTGATACTTGCCCTGTTGTGCCTATTTTTCCATAGGAAGTTGTAATTGACGAACCATCTAGGTTTATTTCCCAAAATTTAGAAGATTTGTCGTCTTGGTATTCAAAATAGTTTTTCATGATTTAATTTTTACTAGTTGTATTAATTCTTGATATTTCATTTTTCATTTTTCATTATTATTTATTTTTACTTTCAATATTATTTATACCAAAACTAGCATAAACTAAACGCTCCATCTAATTTTTAGCGTCTACAAAGCGTCTACATGAGCAAAAAATAGTGTTAAAATTGGCTTTATTCTATTTTATCACTTGGTATTAATCCACCACCCCACTCTACCATTGTAAAACCTTTTCTTTGAAAAGTGGGCAACTCTTGTTCGGGTAATTTTTTGGTATCGTGGTTGTACTTTTCAAATTCCATAAATAGCCTAATGCTGGTTTGGGGTTTTGGTGTAATGGTTAAAATAGAACAATTGTCAATATTATCATTAATCCAAAAATGTACGAAGTTACAAGCGTTTTTGTTTAATTGTGGCAACCAATACACTACAAAATCGTTGATTTCGGTTTCGTTTAAACCTACTTTTGAAAGTTTTTCTAGAAGAAATTCTACCGTTTTTTCTCTTTCTATATAAAATCCTGTTTTGTAGTTGTAATGACTTTCAGGAAAAGTATAGGTGCCATCCCAAAACAAGTAATTGTATTTTCTGTTGTCGGCAACATGTAGTAAAACGCCATTGGGTTGGGCAATTACTGTCCAGTTTTGGTCGTATTTTGGGTAGGTATTTAAAATTTTACCTTTAAAATAATGCTCCACTACAATTTCTTGGGCAGTTACTGGGTACAAATAAATAGCGGGTTTGGCAATGCCTGTGGCACATTCTAAAATGATGTCCATGGGTTTTTGAGTTATCCAATTCATTGAAATTATTTTATTATAATCTCCGCTTACGACTTCAATAAATTGATAGTCGTTTTGTTCTTGATTGGTTAATGTAATTTGAAAAAAAGCCTTTTTAGCACTTACTTTTATTTCTCTATTTGAGGAATCATTACTATTTTTTAATAGATAAACTTCACAGTTGCTTACTTCTTTTTTATATTTGATTGTTTTGTTTAAATCGTAATTTATTGAAATTCGTTCTATTTTAAAAACGTTTCCAGTTACAGTTTTCTCGGTATATTCTTTATTAGTTTCGTCTTGATTGGCTTTTTCTAATTCATTTTCTACATCAGAAGTAAACTTTGACCTATCAAAATCTTCTTCATTTTCAGATTCATTAGGCTCTGAAAAAAAATAATTTACAAAAGGTACTGGTAACGAGTCGAAGTTGGTGTTTCCAAATTCAAAAATTCCTTTTAAAACAGTTGTAAACCATTGCTTTTGAATATCTGCTAATTTAAAAATTTCTTCTTTTTTTATAAGATTTGCCACTAGTTCCGGAATAAAATCGATACTTTTTTGGTGCCAAAGCGAATGTTTGCCATAGGCTCTTCTGTTTTCTACACGGTAAACAAAAGTAATGGGGCAAAACTGATGTACGGCAACAAACCAATTATCAACTTCTAATTCAAAAGCAACTAACGCTTCGGGGTCTTCTGTGGTTGATTTTGTTTTACTATAAATGTCTTGTATCTTATGATTAAAAGAACTACTACCATCGGCTAACATTAAATTACCTAAAAAATACTCTTTTTTTGGTTTTAGGGGTTTTGGTGCCAATTTAATAATAGTGCTAATTTGCTGTTTATTAGGTGCATTTGTAAAATAGATGTTTATTTTACACCCGTTATAACGATGTCCATTTCCTGACCCGAAATAGGGGAAATTAAAAATGGTTTCTTCTGTTTTTTTATTTATTTCGATCATGTTTGTTTTAAATTTAAATTTTACAATAAAATTTATAATTTGATAATATTAAAAATAATTTAATCATTTTCTAAAAAAATATTTTTGATTTCACTACTTGAAAATCTAAACCATTGCTGGTTTAAAAAACTATGGATTAAGCACTTTTGTCCATTCTATTCCATCTTGTGACGAAAAAATATGGTTGTCACCCACTGACCAAATTGCATCTGTACAAGTATCTAAAAATCTTGTAGTCACTGTTTCTTCTGTATTAAAATCTATTGCTTTTAAACCCTCTTTTTCAATGATAAATAGTCCTAAATCGCTCGCAATAAAAATTTTATCCATAAAATAGGCTACACTCCAAAAATCTTGTTTGATAACTGTCTCTTGTAATGACCAACCTAATTTTGGGCTACCTTTAATAATAACTCCATGAAGCCCAACTATGGTAAACTCCTCTTTGTTTGGGTGTTTTGCTATTGAAGACAAATACACCTGTGAAGGAGAATTTTCTTGTTGCCATGAGCCCTCTGAAGTCATATGCCATATTTCGCTTTTGTATCCTACTGCCAATAATCCCCCATTACCATCGCTAACTACATCAGTTAATCCAACAGCAGTTGTTCGCTCCTCACGTGGTACAAAAAGTCCTTTGTCAATTTTTTGCCATTCGCCATCTGGTAGCGTTTTTTTGTAGGCTAAACGTGCCATTCCCACTGCAATGAGTGAGTCATCAATGCATTTGATGGTTTTCATTTGAACTAAATTGCTTGGTCCGTTGTCGCTGTTATCAATTATTTCGCCTTGGAATTCATTTTCACCATCATCAATTAAAATCATCCCATCGTAACTCATATAAGTGGCCTTCATTAGTTCTGTAGTCCATGTTGCAGTAGCAATACATGACATTGTTAAATCAATAGTAGACCATTGTTCATCGTACCATAAATGCACTTGACTTGATTCTATTCTTGCTTCAAGATCTTCATTCTTAGCCGAAACGATTACAGCAATATCGTTTCGAAAAAGGCTAACTGCTTGGTATGTATTATTATTTTCTAAATTTTTCATAATTGTATTTATTTTATTTGTAATTCAAAATTGGTACTGCTTTTTTCCATAAAGGCTTGTTGTATTTTTTGTTATTAGTAATGAGTTAATAATATTAAGACCAAATAATAATCATTCTGTTTTTATTTTTAGGAAGGTATTTGAGATTAAACTTTTTACCAGTTGATAACATTTGACAATACTGTTTAGGTACAATCATTCTAACTTCTGCTTCCCAAGTTTCACCAGTTGTATCAGTAACATTAAAGGTAATTACAGTCTCTTTAAGTTTGGAAATAAATGGTAAAGAAAGATATGCTATGTCTGTTGAAATAAATTTTTGCAACTCACCTTTTGCAGACAATCCATTATTTGTAATATATTTAATTTTTTCTCTTCCACTTCTGATAATATTCATATAAGTTGATAAAAACAGCCAGCCAAAAAAACTAAAAAGTAAAGTGAAAATACTAATTGTTGTTTCAATTGGATGAATTGAATAAGTCCTCGAAATAGTACCAATTCGTTCAGAATACGAGCCAAGTAAACTCATTTTTAAATAATACATGCCAATACAAAAGGTAATTATGAATAAATTTTCGATTCTTAAAATTTTTGATTTCATTTTTTTATTTATTAAACATTAATTTATTTTATTTCTATTTCAAAATTGACATTGCTTTTTTAAATAGTAATAATTTTTTAGTACTAATAAATTATTCTTTTTTACTAATTTTACGCTGCACGAAAGGGTTGGTTTACCTCAGGGACTTTATAAACTTCTGGGAAATACACTTGTATATCGGTATTAGTATTTTTATTTTTAACCGAAAGTATAAAACCTGTTTTTGGTAATCTTTTTATTATAAATTCTGAATCAGCAACTTGGGGATTTTCAGTTGTTTGAACCATAATCGTATTTATAAATCCTTCAAATGCTACTTTAAAATGAGGTCCTGGATAAAAGTCACTATAATGATAAAATTTTGATGATAAAACGCTAGTACAATACACTTCTACGGTACCATTTTTAATATCACTTTTTAATAATTTTACTAACTCAGGTATGTTTTTTGAACGATAATAATAAGGTACTACTGTTAAAAGAATCGCTATTGAAATGCATATGAAAAAAAGATTGTCGTAAAATTTATAAATATATGCAAAAGGCATTGTTAACATTAGAACAATTGGAAGAATTTTTATTAAATTTATTACACTATTAATATCTTCTTTTTTCTTTCTTATCTCATTAAGTTCTCTATCATCGAGTCTTTCTACATTAAAAGGTATTTTAATATTTTCGTTAGGTATTGGAGTTTTTTCCATTTTTGTTAGGTTTTAATTGTTAAAATTTTTTTATTATAAATTGAATTTATTATTTTTAAATTATCATATAAATACATATTATTACCATTGGGGTTGGTTTACCTCTACCTCTAGGACTTCTAAAACTTCTGGAAAGTACACTTGTATATCGGTATTAGTATTTTTATTTTTAACCGAAAGTATAAAACCTGATGTTGGTAATCTTTTTATTATAAACTCTGAGCCAGTAATTTGAGGATTTTCAGTTGGATAAACTGCAATTGTATCTGTAAACCCTTCAAATGTTACTTGAAAATAGATCAAACCCCTATTTTTAAAATAAAATGGTTTTGATGATAACACACTTGTACAATATACCTCTACTGTACCATTTTCAAAATCGCTTTTTAATAATTTTACTAATTTAGGAAAGGAAGTAAAAAAAGTTAAATCTTGTCCTAAATATAATACCGTCACAAGGATAAAGCCTATTAAAATACCTGTAGCGGATGATCTATCAAAATTAGCATAGACAAGCGGTACCGATAATATAAATACTAAACATGAAAAAACATTAATAACTAGAAAAGTATTAATATATTTTTTTTTGTTTGTTATTTCATTAAGTTCTATATCATCTAGTCTTTCTAAATTAAAAGGTATTTTAATATTTTCATTAGGTATTGGAGTTATTTTCATTTTTGTTAGGTTTTAATTTTTATTATTAGTTAGGTTTTTAGTAACCTTTGTGTATAAAATGAGTTTAATAATATTATGGCCAAATAATAATCATTCTGTTCTTATCTCTAGAAAGATATTTAAGATTAAATTTTGTACCTGGTGCTAACATGTAATTATTTTCTATTGGAACAATAGTTATTAAATCCTTGATCCAAGTTTCGCCAGTTGGAGTAATAACCTTAAAAATAAGTTTCATGTAGGTTACACGATGTCCTAAACCATTACTATTCGATCCAAAATATGCAAAAGCAGCTTTTTGTAATTCGCCCACTGCAAACAATCCATTATTTGTAATATATTCAATTTCTTTTTTTACTTTAACATGGTTATTGTACCAGCCTAAAATAACCCATGCTATCATGCTCCCGCACCAAACACAAAAACTAATAGGTATAATTTTTGATTTTGATTCATAACTAAGTGTATTACTTATCAAACCAAAACACATAAAAAAATAATATATACCAATTAAAAAGGGAATTAATAATAAATTTTCTGGTTTTAAAATTTTTGATTTCATTTTTTTATTTATTAAACATTAATTTATTTTATTTCTATTTCAAAATTGACATTGCTTTTTTTTACAATGGCAAATTTTTTTAACTCAATTGTTAATTGACAATTTAGTGTTAGTATTAGTCAATACGAGACCAAGTTTTACCATCAAAAGACATAACATCTTTTGCACCAATCGTTATCAACCGATCTGGAACTAATAAAAAACGGTAAAACGTAAATGGCACATCAACTTCCTCACCAAAATCGACGGGTAAAAGTCTATTTCCATTTATAACGTATAATACATTTAAAGTTGCTACATAGACATTTCCTTGAAAATTAGTGATATCGTACAAATCTTGGGTAGTTCCAACGAGAGATAATTGTTCCCAAGTGTCATTACGACCTCGAATAATTATACCCGCTTGCCCACAAATATATGTGAATCCGTCAGTTGAGCAATGTAAACCCAACAGAATCAGATTTGTTATACTTTCGACGGCATGCCACATCTTGCCATCGAAACTCCAGATTTCTCCTTCATGACCAACTGCATAAATTTCCCGCTCATTATAGCCATCAATTGCCTCGAAACCAACAACTAATTCATCTTCTGTTGGTAAATTAGTTTCTAGTAATTCCCAATTGAAACTTGTACGACGATATACCTGCCTATCCATTCCTGCAATGTAAATGCATCCATCAATAACACGAGCGCAGCGTAAATAGCCAACCTTCCCTTCTTCTCGATCAATATCGATTGGTTCCGCTTCTTCTAATACTTTGCTATTTCCAATCCATATTTCACCGCTATGACCTGTAAGAATTTCTTGATTAGTATGGTGTGCATCAGAATAAATACCTATTGAAGTAAAACGATAACTTTCCGCAGTCCACTTACCATCAGTAAGTCTAGCGACAACAGTATGAGGCACTTTTTTTTCCATTAAATCGTCTTTTCCCAATAAGAATACAAGTGTTCCATCTGGGGCTAACATTCCGTACCAGTAACTAAAATTCTCTGTCCAACGACTCATGCTAAAATATTTTTATTTATTTGTAAACAAATTTTTAAGATTGATCCAATCGCTTTTAAATTCTTATTGATAAAATTTTTAATCATAGTTTTTATTTTAGTTATTTATTACTCATAATAATTTATTTTATTTCCAATTCAAAATTAGTACTGTTTTTTTCAACAAAGGCTTGTTGCATTTTTTGTTTGTTGTCTAAAACAATGGTTTTGTCTGCAAAAATGGTCATGCTTTTTATGAATCTAAAACTAGGTTTTTTTACTTGCATGCCTTCTACATAAAGTTTTTGTTTTGGTAAAACCTTAATTTTTGCTATAAAATTTATAGTATCATAACTCATTACTTTTCCTTGATTTTCCATTTTGTTTTCCATGTAATTAATGGTGGGCATGCCATTGTCAAAGTTTTTTTCATTATAAGCTATTTCAACAATAATATCTTTGCTAGATTGGTTTGCAATTGTGGACCAACAACCAGAAGTTACTTGGTTGTCTCGACTATCGGTTATTGAAAAATCGGTAATGATGTTGTTTTTATCGTATTTAAAATCAAGATATATGTAATGTAATGCTTCTACATCGCTGTAAATCATTGCAATGTCGTAAAACAAAGTGTTTGGTGCTTCGCCCTCGTCTGTGTTTTCTTGTCTAACATAATCGGCAGGTTTGCCTAATTTTTCAGTTAATTGTGCTACTGTTAAACCTTTTAGTTTTTCGTTTTCGGTTAGATCTTGAAGCATTTTTTGTCTGTTAGTAAAAACATCAAAATAACCCGAACCGTCTTTTTCGGTTTTATTCCATGCTGTTTTGTCAAATTTCATTTCTGGTTTAGGTTTACAATTCATGATTAATAAGAATAAGGGTAAATAATATTTTAGATTTTTCATTGTTTTTTTTAATTACTTTTTAAATTTTACTTTTTTATTTCTCAGCCAAAGTAACATCTTGCACATAAATGCGCTGCCAAAAAGGTCCAAAACTTCGCTTGGTATATTTTACATGTACACGGCTTCCAACAAAAAGATTTTGACTAGTAACTGTATTAAAAGAGCAAGAAACAGGTTGGTCAGACCCATCAATAACTATCTTAAAAACGTAGCTTTCTGCAATTGGAATCTCTGTAGATGTTCGAAACCCTCGATTACTGCCTGATTGCTGTTGGATGTAGGCACTAGCGGGTTTAAAATCCTTGGTTCTTATAGTTCCTAAAGCCGAATATTCGGTTACTGGCATCAAAAAAATAAACCATATTAAGATGCTTAACGTCCCAAAAATTATTGCTGTAACTATATAAATTTTTTTCATGATTTTATTTTATTAATTGATGGCATGATCTAGTTAAATTTTTTTAGGTTAATTAAACCACAATAGGTTTGTAACAATAATTATTAAAATTAAAATCACAACTAAGCTTATACCCAAAATTTTGTTTAGACTATTTTTCTTCCAGTAAATAAAAATTTTTCTCAATAGAAAAAAGCAAATAAATCCACCCAAAAGAACTTGAATAAACAGTAGTATTGTATCTTTTTTATTAATGTATATCATTTCTTGAATATTCTGTATAATCGATACCAAATACAAAACATCAAACACAAATAGTGAGAATAAAATAAATAGACAAAAGGGAAGTAAGAATTCAATGGCAAATTTTTTCATGATTTTTTTAGTTTCTAAAAATTATTTTTTTGTTTTTTTGTATTTGAAATAAGCAATAATTATCGCTACCACTATAGCGAGAATCGATTTGACGATTAGTTTGTTTGTATATGCTGACATAGATTTAGTAATTTACTATTTTTTTGGTTTTGTTAAGAATCTTATAATCATCAAAACCTGCAATCCTATAATACCAAATCCAATAATCTTGTTTTGTTCAAAACCATAATACATTTTAGTAGGCAATGGTGAATAATAAGCAAAATAAATGCCTGTAAAAATAAAGACAATAGGAATTTGTAGAAATTTTATGTTCATGCCTGTATGATCAAAACCTTCTTTGTTCGCATTACGATTTCGCGAAAAAACATCATACAAAACATACAAAATTGCCAAACCACCCAGCAATTGATTCATGTGTAGTGGTCCTACTTTCATTCCCATATTTCCAAGAAAGAAAAATAGTGAATAATGCCGCTCCTATTTTTAAAAAATCATCAAATTTTATCATTTTAATTTTGATTTAAAGTCAAATAAATTCTCATGAGAACTAATTATAATTGATAATTTTAAAACCAAAACCCAATAAATTGAGTTTTGGTTTATTGATTATTTTAATTCATTACTGTATATATAATCTAATTTTTTATTTAATAGTTTTATAATAACATCATCAAATCCTTTTGTTTCACATTTTACTGTTTTTTGCTTGGCTAGCCATTCAATAGAATCATCATCAGGACAATATAATGTCGCTGACATTTCTTTAATATTGCTATTTAATGTACGTTTGTCAAACGCCATAAAATCTTCGTTTTGAGCCACATCTATAATGAGTAAAATATTATCAAGATTCTCTATGTATTTCTTTTTTAGTCCTAAATTTTCTGCAACTTCTTGTGCTGATTCACATTCCATTTCCTCTTTAAGATTATCAAGCGCACTTTTTATTTGATTTGGTTGAAGCATTTTTACTTTTAAACTCGAATTAATTTCTGGGCTTCCAATACTGAAAATACCATGTTTTTCAACAAAATCTAAATAACTATTTGGTAACATTAATCGAATTTCATTTGGTATATCTTCAACTTTCTCAAAAAACACATCATAATATTTTAAAAAATCATTTTTCGGCATGGATGAATTTTCTATTGCGTGTAAAATTTCAATATATTTATTTATTGTTTGTTTTAAATCTTTTCCTGATAAATCATGTTTTATACTTTCCATATTTATATGTTGTAATTAAGTTTACTTTTGTTATTTAAAAATAACCAAAACCCAATACATTGAGTTTTGGTTTATTTTTTATGTTACCAAACCATTGGATTATATCCATCCCAAAACAAATAACGTTTTACATCGAAGTTGTTGTTGGTTATGGTATAGTTTTTTTTGTTTTGTTTATTCTTCTATAATTTCTTTTATGGCTTCATTAACAATCCATTTCACATGAGCATCAAAAGCATCTTTTTCTTCACAAATTTCTATATCACTTTCATCCATAAGATATTCCCATCGATCTTGGTTGTAATTTATAATTTGAACTTCGCCAGTTTCAGGATTTAATGTATTAAAATCAAAACAGTAAAACCATATTAATTGTAAACCTTCGTCGCCGTTAGAAAAACAAATTATTTTATCCATAATTGATTTTTGTTCTTCAGTATAATCGTCCCAATCAACTTCCCAATCGCTTTCTAATTCATCTGACAATCTGCTAATTTCATATGGTTGTAATAAAGCACTATAATTTTCATTATTTTCTCCTAAAACAAATAAGCCATGTTTTGTTACAAAATCTACATAACTTTTAGGAAATTTTATATTTAATTCTACCTCTACTTCTTGAATTTCAGATAAGGTTACTTTTTTCTTAAAAACAGGTTTGTAATTATCATTTAAATAATCGTTTAAATCTTTTCTTTGGCTTTCTATAAAATTTAATACATTTTGTAATCTATCCAAGGCTTCTTTTGCAGTTTCGTCTGGAGCACCTTGGGTTAAGTTTTCTGGCAATTCTATTTTACCATTCAAATGATTTCCATCTTTATCATAAAAATCAAATTCAACAGGTATTTTACCAATTCTTTTTATTGCTTTCCATGAATTATTTGGACTATAATAATCGGCATAAAACTCAGTTGTTTCCTCTGTACAACGGTACCAAACATCTTCAATCTCTTTTCCATTTTCATATTTTCCTGTTCTTGATACTTCTCCGTTAGGATGATATCTAGTAAAACTTAACATATTATTTCCGTTATCATCAAAAAAAGTATGACAACACAAATGATTTGTTGGAGCAAGCCACCACATCCATTCGCCAATGTATTGTCCTTGACTGTTTTTTTGACCTAATTCCCATTCGTTATCAGCAGGATTCCAAATGGCATTGTCTGGTTTTTGAGGTAATTGTTTTTCTGACATAATTGATTTATTAAATGTTGTTAATTTTAGCCAAAACTATATAAAATTAATAGTCTTGACTAATTTTGAGCGTCTACAAAGCGTCTACATGGGTCAGAAAATGATGAAATAAATACAATCTAATCATTATTTAAGTGTTCGTTTTTAAGTGTTACAAAAACTCATTCTCATAAACAGTTTTAGTGATAATTTATGGAATGAAATTCGTAGAAAAATAAAAATTTATTTATGTGAGATACGTTCTTTTGAACCGTTATTGAAATTATTGGAAAATGAATTCAAATTTCATAGCCTGTAAGGAATCTTTTAAATTCATTTGAATTGGCTTTATGAAAAAACAAAAAAACTAAAAGTTAAGAAATCTCAAAAAAATGCTATTTAGATCAAAATATAGTATTCTTTTTTTATTTTTATTATTCCCACAAATTTCTCATATTTGCGAATAATTTTTTTTCAATGTCAAAAAAAGTATACCGCAAAGATAAAACGTGTTTAAATTGTCGTCATGTTGTCGAAAATAAATTTTGTCCAAATTGTGGTCAAGAAAATTCAGATACTCGAAAAACATTTCATCACCTATTTGTCCATTTTTTCGAAGATTTGACACATTATGAAAATGCATTTTGGAAAACTATTAAAAACCTACTTTTCAAACCTGCAAATCTAACCAAAGAATATCTTTCTGGTAAACGACTGTCATACTTAGCCCCAGTTAGACTCTACATATTCATTAGTTTTGTGGCTTTTTTTATAATATCCCTTTTTCCGAATGAATTAGATGTTGATAAAATTATTAAAGAAAAGGAATCAGATAAAAAAATAGAAATTGACACTACAAAAAATGAAAAAAATCATTTTTCATATTCCGAATCAACAGAAAATACAGATACTATAAAACAAAAATCATTAGTTGAAGAACTTGAGATTCAAAAAATCTTAAAATCAAAAGAACTTTCAAAGTCAACTAAAGATACACTGATAAATCTGATAAAAGAATCCTCAAAATTGCAAGATAAAAAATTAAAAAACATAAAGATGTTTGGAAAATATTCAAGCATTGAGCAAATTGATTCCATACAAAAATTCGGAAAACCTTCTGATAAACTAAATTGGTTTACATATTGGTTTTCGAAAAAAGCACTTTCAGTAGTCAAAAACAATACTAAAGACGAGTTACTAGTAAAAGGAATAGAATCAGCCAAACATAATTTCCCAAAAGTTCTTTTAATTTACATGCCGTTTTTCGCATTTTTCCTTTGGATATTTCATGGCAAAAAAAGATGGTATTATTTCGATCATGGAATCTTTACGTTACATTACTTTTCTTTTTTATTACTTTTGTATTTGATTATTTTTGTTTCAACACGTTTTTTAGATTTGTTAGTAGACAATTCTATTACTAGTTTTTTACAAGGATTAATAAATGTTTTAGGATTTGGATGGATGTTTTACTATTTTTTCCCTGCGCATCATAGATTTTATGGTGAATCAAGAATAATTTCTTTCATAAAAAGTTACTTCTTGTTTTTTATAAACCTATTTTTCATCATCCTGTTTATGACTTTTTTCTTTATATATACCTTATTAACAATTCACTAAAATGAAAAAAATAGCACTTGCCACTCTCCTACTTTTCCTAATTAGTTGTGGAGTAAAACTACCAGTAACAAAATCTGATGATGTCGTTATAAATTACATGAACACCATCAATGCAAAAGACCTAAAAACAGATTTATCCTACATTGCCTCTGACAAAACCGAAGGTCGAGAAACAGGATCCAAAGGTCAAAAACTTGCCGGAAAATACATAGTAAACGTATACAAACAACTTGGAATTCCCTTTCCAAAAGGAGCAGAAAACTATTATCAAAAAGTACCTGCAAGTTTCATGAACAAATTCGAAAACGAAAACCTTCCAGATTCAGAAAATATATGGGCATTCATCGAGGGCTCAGAAAAACCTAATGAAATACTCGTAATCTCTGCACACTACGATCATATTGGAATTGATGAAAACGGAAAAATCTGTAATGGCGCAGACGATGATGGCTCAGGCACAGTAGCACTTTTAGAAATTGCACAAGCTTTTCAACAAGCAAAAAAAGAAGGTAATGGTCCCAAACGATCCATACTTTTCTTGCATGTAACAGGCGAAGAACACGGACTTTTCGGATCGCAATACTATTCAGAAAATCCACTTTTTCCAATCAAAAATACCATTACAGACATCAATATCGACATGATTGGTCGTCGCGATGATTTTCATCCAAACTCCAACAACTACATTTACATCATTGGCTCAGACTATTTATCCTCAGACCTGTACACAATTACCGAAAATGCAAACTCTTGTTACACAAAACTTGATTTAGACTACAAATTCAACGACAAAAAAGATCCAAACAGATACTATTATCGTTCCGATCATTATAATTTCGCAAAAAACGGAATCCCATCTGTTTTTTTATTCAATGGCGTTCACGATGACTACCACAAAGAGTCAGACGAAATCAGCAAAATTGAATTCGATGCACTAACAAAACGAACACAACTCGCCTTTGTCATGGCATGGGAACTCGCAAATCGCGCCAAACGACCAGTAGTAGACAAAAAAGGATAATCATCTTTTTGGCGTGACCCCGCTTTCGTAAAAAACTTCAGCGCGGTCAGGCTCTACATTACAATCTTTTGATCCGCAAAAAAGCGGATCAAAAGGATTTTCATTACGATCCTTCACGCAAAGCAACATTCAAGAAAAGTTTTTGTAACATTTTCAACACTTTTGTATCCAAAGAAAAACCAGTAAACAAAGTACATGGAATTCAAGGAAATTTACAAAATCTATTGGCAAAAAATCTATAGAGTTTGTCGTGGCTATGTCAACGACGACGATTGGGCAAAAGACATTGCACAAGATACCTTTGTAATGGTCTACAACAAACTAAATACATTTCAAAACCAATCAAAAATTAGTACCTGGATTTTTAGAATTGCAGTAAACAATTGTTTGCGACAACTCGAAATTCAAAAACGATTACCAAAATCAGAACTTCTAGACAACCTTCTTCATCAGCAAGAAGAAATTACCAATAATACCAAAATCGAATTTTTATATCAATCAATCAACGAACTAAAAGAAATTGATAGAATAATAATTTCGCTCGAACTCGAAGACATCAAACAAGCAGAAATCGCAATCATTGTTGGAATATCAGAAGCAAATGTTCGTGTGAAAATCCACAGAATAAAAGAGAAACTAACCGAAAAATTCAAGAATTATGACGGAGATTAATTTCAAAGAAATTTGGCAAAATCAACAAGTAGATTCCAATATTGATACTATCATAGAGAAAACTAAACTTGAAAATAAAAAAATTCGAAATAAAATAATCATTCAAAGTAGTATTTTATTTGCAACAGCAATCTACATCATTGCAATAATTTACTATTTTCAACCACAAATGATAACCACTAAAATTGGAGCCATTTTATCAGTATTAGCAATCGTAATTCAACTCGTTGCAAATAAACGTTTAATCCAAAAAGCAACTAATTACGAAAATTCAAATACAGAATTTTTAGAAAATTTAGTACTTTTCAAAAAGCAACAAGAAATTTCACAAACAAAAACAATGTCTATTTATTATATTTTATTGAGCCTCGGAATTTTGCTTTACATGATAGAATATGCATTACGAATGAAACCCATTTGGGCGATTTTAACCTATGCTTTGACAATTTCATGGTTTGCAATTGGTTGGTTTTATTTCAGACCCAAACAAATTAAAAAACAAAATCAAAAACTAGACGCTATTATAGAAAATCTTCAAAATATAAAAAATCAATTTTCTGAATAAATTTTGTAACATTTTAGACTTTGTCGTATCAAAAGACAAACAACCTAAAATTTATATCATGAAAAAATTAATTGTATTCTTCAGTTTCATTGCAACAATTCAAAACAGCAAAGCACAAGAATTATATTGCAAAACTTTTGGAAACACAAAAGACATTCCAGTATTATTTCTTCATGGTGGTCCTGGTTACAACAGTGCCAGTTTTGAAGTTTCAACTGCACAAAAACTTTCAGAAAATGGTTTTTATGTTATTGTCTATGATCGTCGAGGCGAAGGAAGATCAATCGATTCAAATGCAAAATACAATTTTCAAGAAACTTTCGATGATATTAATGGTATTCTTGAAAAATACCATGTTAGTAAAATTAATCTCATTGGACATTCTTTTGGTGGCGTAGTAGCCTCATTATTCTCAGAAAAATATCCTCAAAAAGTAAAGGCAACAATTTTAGTAAGTGCTCCAGTGTCGTTACAAGAAACATTTAGAACAATTTTATCTTCTTGCAGAAAAATTTACACCGAAAAACAAGACACTACCAACCTAAATTATATTGACATGATAGAAAAAATGGATACCACCTCATCAGAATATTTTTCATATAGTTTTGGTCATGCCATGCAAAACGGGTTCTATTATCCAAAGAAAATGAGCGAGGAAGCAAAACTAATTTATACAAATTGCAGTAAAGAAGATGCTTTTAAAAATGCAAAACTCATGACAAATGAGCCACCAGTAGGTTTCTTAAAAAATGAAAAATACACATCAATTAATTTAACGGAAAATCTAAAAAAATTAATTTCTAAAAAGGCAAAAATCTATGCACTATTTGGCAAAGACGATGGTTTGTATTCTTCAAAACAAGTCGAAGATTTATCAACCATAATAGGTAACCAAAACCTAAACTATTTTGAGAATTGCTCACACAGCATTTTCATTGATCAACAGCAACTTTTTATAGCTTCCTTGAAAACATTTTTGAAATAAAATCAAAAAAACTCCAAAAATGATTTCGAAGTTTTTTGTTAATACCTTTTTGCTTCTATTTAATACCTAAAAGCAATTAATTAATAGCAAAAAGGTATTACTTATAATTTCAGAACTTATAATTAATACCTCTGAGCATTAAATTATAAGCAAAAAGATAGTATTTATAACCTCGAAGGTATTAATTATAAGCAAAAAGGTTATCGATAATACCTTTGAGGTATTATATTTCAATTCGGAGTTTTTTCTTTATAACTAAATTTGAATTTGTACTCTTTCAATAGTTTTTCTGAAAAAAATAACGAACAATAGGCATCGTTTTGCTGTGGATTGTTTTTTTCGAAATCGGCTAACTTGTTTAGATACAATTGCAATTGTGGCTTGGTCAATAAATTTCTGTAATCGTCTTCTTGCCGAATCAAAATTTTCACAAATAAATCGGTATCTTTTTCATCATACGAAACAATCATTTTGTTGTAGACAGGTAAAATTTCTTGAAATTGTTTGATAAATAAATCTTTAAAAACAGGATTTTGCTCGTTGGTATAATTTACAATTGCAAAAGTAACTTTTCCTTTTGTTTGCCAAAATTCAGTTTCGGCTTGTGTGCCTTTTTTTACAATTTCTTGAATAACAGCCACTTTCAACTTGATTGTTTTTTCAATTTGGGCATAGGTCAAGAAAGGAAATATCAAAAACAGAATTATTTTTTTCATTTTAAATGTTTTTTAATAAGTAATTGAAAAGTTGTTAATCTATTAAAACACATAGAAACATAGACATTATTTGTAAAAATAGTCACTTTATTCATTTTAGGTTAAAAAAACTATGTTTAGAAAATCTATTTTCTTTTCATCTTGAGATTTATATATTTCTATTTGTTAAAAAATTCAAAAAACTCTTTTTTATAAAACAAAAAAAGTCCCGAATTGCTTCGAGACTTTTGCATTTTGGGTGGATGACCGGGTTCGAACCGGCGACTTCCGGCACCACAAACCAGCGCTCTAACCAGCTGAGCTACAACCACCATTTAATTGCGAGTGCAAATATATCAATAAAAGTTTCTTTTGCAAAGAAAAATTTAAAAAATTTACATCAAATCTCCTAAACTATTGACTGCCAAACATCTTTCTACAGTGAAACCTTCAGCAAAATCAGTGCCAATTAATCGTCCAAAATCCTGAAGTCGATAGTTTAAACTTTCTAAAAAGTTTTTAGAAGCAATAACCGTTTCGGGTTCTTTTGAATTTGGATTATAAAATTGTGAACTATATGCCAAAATGGATTCTACTCGTTTTTCGTTAAAACCAGTAACATCAACCACAAAATCGGGTTTAATGTTTTTCCATTGAATGTAATGATATACTAATTTTGGTCGCCAATGTTCTTGTTTTTTGCCCTCAAAAAAAGTTTCTATTTTTATCAGTCCAGACAAAAAACAAGCATCTGAAACTAAACTACTTCCTTTTGCGTGATCTATGTGTCTGTCTTCAATGGCATTGCAAATCACAATTTCGGGTTGGTATTTGCGTATCATTTCAATAACTTTTAGTTGATGATTTTCATCGTTTACAAAAAACCCATCTCTCATATTGAGATTTTCACGAATAGAAACACCAAGGATTTTTGCAGCTTTTGCTGCTTCTTCATCACGAATTTCTTTAGAACCACGTGTGCCTAATTCACCACGAGTCAAATCTATAATTCCAACTTTTTTGCCGTAGGAAATTTCTTTTGCAATTGTTCCTGCACAACCCAATTCTACATCATCTGGATGAGCACCAAAGGCTAAAATATCTAGTTTCATAATCTTTCTTTTTTGTGTGTTGTGTGTTGTGTGTTGTGTGAATATGTGTTTTAAGTTGATTTTTATGCTTTTAGATTTATTCAAACTATTCAAAACCTGCCATTTGGTTCTACCTTTTTTTTCCTTTTTGCCTTTTGCCCTTTGCCTTTTGCCTTTTGCCTTTTGCTTTTTGCCTTTTGCCTTTTGCCCTTTGCCCTTTGCCTTTTGCTTTTTGCTTTTTGCCTTTTGCTTTTTGCCTTTTGCTTCCTTTTATAAATTAAATTCTAAAATCATAAATCCAAAACAACCCTCATTGTCATTGATTTATTAGCCGTTTCTAGAAATTCTTTCTCTGGAATACTATCTTTAGTCACACCACAACCCACATAGATATGAGCAAAATTAGAAACAATTTGCATACAACGTAAATTCACGAATAAATCTGATTTGTTATTCAGGTTCAATTCTCCAATAAAACCTGTATAAAATTCACGATCGTAATTTTCATTTTCGATTATAAATTTTTTTGCTGATTCTTTCGGTAATCCGCAAACAGCAGGAGTTGGATGCAAAATGTTTATTACTTTTTGTAAATCGAATTTAGAATTCAAATTCCCAGAAATTTTGGATTTTATATGTACTAAATTTCCCGCACGAACCGTGAACGGTTCAGAAGATCTTATGTTTGAAATTGATTGCACTAAACTTTTTAGAATAAAATCAGTAACAAATTTTTGTTCTTGAATTTCTTTTTCTTGCCAAACTACATCAGTTGAATTTTCGAATTTTTGAGTTCCTGCCAATGCTACAGTTTTAAAAACCGCATCTTCAACTTGCAATAATTGTTCTGGTGTAGCCCCAAACCAAAGTCCAATTTTTGGATGGTAAAAGCAATATCGCAATGCGGATTGATATTGACATAGTAATTTTGAAAAAATAGAAATTAAATCAAAATCTTTCAATTCAACAATTTCTTTTCTTGATAGAACAACTTTTTTAAATTCTCCGTTTTTTATAGACCGAATACCATTTGAAACTAAACTTTCAAAATCTGATTTTAATTGTAAATCATATTTGATTTCAGGGTTCGAATTCGAAACCGTATCAATGAATTCATTCTCAAAAACTAAAATCTCTGATTCATTTTCAGGAATTATAACATTTGTATTTCCATCAAATGAACTAAAAACAAAACCTTTTTCTGAAAAATTAGTAACAAAATGCAAATCATCATTCTTCTGAAAAATGCCTGAAATGTATCGTTCATTTGGTTTTCTGTAAACAACAAAAGGTAGATTTTGTTGAAAATGATGTTGTGCTTTATCAAAAATGGGATTCATTATTTTTTTTCTATTTTTCGTTTTGGCATAACCATATTTGTCAATTTACAAAGCGAAATCAAATTGTCTTTTTCGTCAGTGATTTTAATTTCCCAAAGATGAACACTACTTCCTTTGTGAATTATTCTTGCAGTTCCGTACACAATTCCATCTCGTTTTGCTTTCACGTGATTTGCAGAAATTTCAATTCCCCGAACTTCAAAAAGTTCCATGTTAACCATCATTAAAGATGCCGCACTGCCAACACTTTCTGCTAAAGCCACACTTGCACCACCATGTAATAATCCCATGGGTTGATGAACTTTTGAGTTTACAGGCATTTTAGCTTTTAAAAATCCATCTCCAGCATCGATAAACTCAATTTCAAGATGGCTCATCAAAGTATTCTTACAATATTCATTACAAAGTTGCAATGTCAATTCTTTTTCGTGAGTCATAAATATATTTTAATACAAATTAATGAATAATAAATCGAATTTTAGAACGTTTATTAATTTAATCAAATAATCTAATACTTTGATTACATAAATATCTAATTAATTACTATTTTTACCAAAATTCAAATCAATGCGTTATTTTCTATCTATAATTTTTCTTAGTATTTTAATTTCGTTGGCTTCATGTCGAGAGGATTTTTCAACTGAAAGAAGTTCAGGAAAATTAGAATTCTCTAAATCAAAAATATATTTAGATACTGTTTTTACAAATATTGGATCCAGCACATATACTCTAAAAGTGTACAATAGAAGTAGTAAAGATATCAACATCCCAACAGTTCAACTCGGTAAAGGTATAAATTCGAAATACAGATTGATGGTTGATGGTAGAACAGAAAATGGTAAAATTTTCAATAATGTAGAACTTCTAGCCAATGACAGTTTATACATTTTTGTTGAAACAACAGTTGATATTGCAAGTGCGAACCCAACAAGTTTGACTTATGATGATCAAATTTTATTCGATTCTGGATCAAACCAACAAAAAGTTGATTTAACAACATTGATTCAAGATGCAAATTTTTTATTTCCAAATAGAACTTTGAGTCCCATAGTTTATGAAACAATTTCAGTAAATGGGTTTCAAGCAGGAACAAGAGGACATACATTAACTTCAACAGAATTAAATTGGACAAGTTCAAAACCCTATGTGATTTATGGAAATGTTGTTGTTCCAACGGGTAGCACTTTAAATATTGGAGCGGGAACCCGTGTTTATTTTCATGATTCAGCAACATTAATTGTAAATGATGGTGCAACGTTAAACATTGCAGGAGGTTTGAATATTTTTGATCCAATAACAGGAGCAATAACCACACAAAATGAAGTAACTTTTGAAGGTGATAGACTCGAACCCGCTTTTGAAAATACTCCCGGTCAATGGGGAGCAGTTTTTATTTTATCAAACAACAACAATACGATTAATCATCTAACTTTAAAAAATGCTACACTTGGAGTATATGCTGTTAGTAACTTGAATGTTCCAAAACTAATTATCAATAATTCACAATTTTATGGATGCTCAAATTTTGGAATTTTAGCAAGAAATTCAAATATTGTAGGCAAAAATGTTGTCATTAATTCTGCTGGTCAAGCAAGTTTAGCCTGTTTAGAAGGTGGAACTTATGATTTTACACATTGTACTTTCAACAATAATTGGCAAAGTTCAAGCCAAAGAGCAGTAATCTTAACTGATAATTTCACAACAGGAAATGTTGTTTCAATTGCAAATTTATCCTCTAACTTCAAGAATTGCATTATTTATGGCACTACTAACAATTATGAATTATTTTTAGATAAAAAAGGCAGCAATTTTAATACCACATTTACAAATTGCTTGGTCAAGTTCAGTGAATCAAACTCGAATCTTTCAAATCCTTCATTATATGATGCTGTAAGAAACCCAAGTTTCAACAATAAAATAAATTTGAGTCCATTATTTAAAAATGCTTCAAAAAATAAATTAAATGTACTAGTTGGTTCTCCTGTCATCGGAAATGCAAATTTTGTAAACTCAAATTTCCTAGATATTTTAGGTCAAACAAGAGTAAATCCATCGGATATTGGAGCATATAAATTCACACCCTAAAGTAGTGAAAATAAATGTTTTTTAGTTAATAAATTATCAAATTGTTAATAACATTGGTGATAAATACTCTGTTTTTAAGCATTCTACACAGTAAATTATTATTATTATTGCAAATAATACAACTAAACACAACAACACAATGAAAACAAAACTATTATTTGCATTGCTAATTACAAGCGTTGCATTTGCACAAATTCCTGCGGGTTATTACAGCACTGCAACAGGAACAGGCTACACGCTAAAAACCCAATTGTATAACAAAATTAAAGGTCATACCGATAAAGGTTATGCAGGTCTATGGACTACTTATGCAACATCTGATCGCGACAATCAATATGAAAACGATAACTCAATTATTGATATTTATTCTGAAAAACCAACTGGTGTAGATCCATATAAATATACTTTAAACACCAACCAATGTGGTACTTATGCTAACGAAGGAGATTGTTACAACCGTGAACATATTGTTCCTCAATCTAGTTTTAACTCTTCGGCTCCAATGGTTTCGGATGCGCACCATATTCCACCAACAGATGGAAAAGTTAATGGACTTCGCTCTAACTATCCACACGGAAAAGTTGCAGTGGCGTCTAAAACAACGTTAAACGGAAGTAAACTTGGTACAAGTGGAGTTTCTGGTTACACGGGAACAGTTTTCGAACCAATAAATGAATTCAAAGGAGATGTTGCCAGAATGTATTTTTATTTTGCGACTCGTTATGAAAATACAGTAGCAAATTATACTGGTTTTGCAATGTTCAACGGAACAAGTAATCAAGTTTTCAAACCTGCATTTTTAGCCATGTTGAAAACTTGGCATGCAAACGACCCAGTTTCTGCAAGAGAAATTGCTCGAAACAATGCGATTTTTGCCAGACAAGGAAACAGAAACCCATTTATTGACAGACCAGAATTTGTGGTTGCAATTTGGGGAGCAATTCCTACTGCAAGAAATGCGGTACAAAATAGTGATGAATTGTTATCGAAAAATGAGGAAACTGATTCTTTAGAATTCGACAAACTGAGTTCAGAAGAAATGGTTCAATATGCTTTTGAACAAAATGAATATACAACAATTACAAATGATTTTGAAGTTTATCCAAATCCATCAAATGGAAGTTTTAAAATTGATTTAGATAAAACAAATCAATTGAACTCCATCGAAATCTATTCAATTTTTGGAGATAAAGTATTCGAAACTACAAATTCTAATGATAAATTAATTTCGGTTTCTAATCTAAAAAAAGGAATTTACTTGGTTAAAGTAAACCAAAATGAAAATACAATTACAAAGAAATTAGTCATTAACTAATATTTTAAACAGATTTAAAAAGCGACAGAAATTGTCGCTTTTTTTTGTTCTTATTTTAATTTGAAAGTATTAAATTTGCAAACAACTACAACCGAAGCAAAGCCAAATTGTAAGGAACGCTTCGGAATAAAACTACAACATAATGATTTCTTTTTTCGGAAACAAAACCAACACTATTTTTGCTGTTCATTCACAGGAAAATTTATCGGCAGAAAATATTTCTAAACTTAATTGGCTTTTCGCAGACGCATATCAAATAGAAAAATCCGTTCTTGACAATCTTGGAACGGATTTTTTTATTGGACCTCGTTCTACAATGATAACACCTTGGAGTACAAATGCTGTCGAAATAACTCAAAATATGGGGATTTCTGGAATCATCAGAATTGAAGAATTTCAGCAAGTTTCAGAAAATTTCGAAGATTTTGACCCTATGCTTTCACAAAAATATTCAGTATTAAATCAAGACATTTTCACTATAAATATTCAACCAGAATCAGTTTTAGAAATTGAAAATATTTCTGATTACAATAAATCAGAAGGTTTGGCATTGAGCCAAGATGAAGTTGAATATTTAGAAAATTTATCCAAAAAATTAAACAGAAAACTAACCGATTCAGAAGTTTTTGGCTTTTCTCAAGTCAACTCAGAACATTGTCGACACAAAATTTTTAATGGAACATTTGTTATTGATGGAGTTGAAAAAGAATCATCATTGTTTAAAATGATAAAAAAAACTTCCTCTGAAAATCCTAACGATATCGTCTCGGCATACAAAGATAATGTGGCATTTGTGAAAGGTCCAAAAGTGCAACAATTTGCTCCAAAATCTGCTGACAAACCAGATTTTTATGAAGTTAGTGAATTTGAATCTGTTATTTCGTTAAAAGCGGAAACACACAATTTTCCAACAACTGTTGAACCTTTCAACGGAGCAGCAACTGGTTCGGGCGGAGAAATTCGTGATCGTTTGGCTGGCGGTCAAGGTTCGTTACCATTGGCAGGAACTGCGGTTTACATGACATCGTATTCTCGTTTGCTTGGAGAAAATTCCGATAGAAATTGGGAAAAATCGTTTCCTGAAAGAAAATGGTTGTATCAAACTCCAATGGATATTTTAATAAAAGCATCAAACGGTGCATCAGATTTTGGAAATAAATTCGGGCAACCTTTAATTACCGGTTCTATTTTGACTTTTGAGCATAATGAAGATGGCGATGTAACTTCCAGCGCTCTCGATGTTTCGGGAGAGAAGCGCAAACTAGGTTACGACAAAGTTATCATGCAGGCAGGTGGCATTGGTTATGGAAAACTCGATCAAGCCATAAAAAAGAAACCGCAAGAAGGCGATAAAATCGTAATTCTTGGTGGCGAAAATTATAGAATCGGAATGGGTGGCGCAGCAGTTTCATCAGCAGATACTGGTGCTTTTGGCTCGGGAATTGAGTTAAATGCTATTCAACGTTCGAATCCAGAAATGCAAAAACGGGCAGCAAATGCCATTCGTGCATTCGTAGAAAGCGACATCAACCCAATTGTTTCCATTCACGATCATGGCGCTGGCGGACATTTGAATTGCCTTTCTGAATTGGTTGAAGAAACGGGTGGATTAATTAATTTAGATAAATTGCCAGTTGGAGATCCTACATTATCTGCCAAAGAAATCATAGGAAACGAAAGTCAAGAACGAATGGGATTAGTTATTGGCAAAGAAAATATAGATTTATTACAAAAAATAGCAGACCGAGAACGTTCACCAATGTATCAAGTTGGCGATGTGACGAATAATCATAGATTTACTTTCAAAAGCGAAAAAAATGGAGAAAAACCAATGGATTTTGCTTTGGAAGATATGTTTGGAAGTTCACCTAAAGTAATAATGAACGACAAAACGATTCAAAGAAATTATGCAGGTATTGATACCAATATTGAAATTTCGACCAATGAATTTGGATTTACAGAAATTTCTATTTTAGAACAAATGCTTCGACTTGAGGCTGTTGCTTGTAAAGATTGGTTGACCAATAAAGTCGATCGTTGCGTTGGCGGAAAAGTTGCCAAGCAACAATGTGTTGGAACATTGCAATTACCATTAAATAATGTTGGAGTAATGGCTTTGGATTTTCTAGGAAAAGAAGGCGTTGCAACTTCGATTGGTCACGCTCCTATTTCGGCATTGATTGATCCAAAATCAGGCAGTCGAAATGCTATTGGCGAAGCCTTATCAAACCTAATTTTTGCTCCTATAAAAGATGGAATAAAAGGTATTTCACTTTCGGCAAACTGGATGTGGGCTTGCAAAAACGAGGGTGAAGATGCGCGATTGTTCGAAGCCGTTGAGGCTTGTTCAGAATTTGCAATAGCATTAGGAATCAATATTCCAACAGGAAAAGATTCCCTTTCAATGAAACAAAAATATCCAAATGACGAAGTAATTGCTCCTGGTACAGTCATTATTTCGGCTGGTGGAAATTGTATTGATATTACAAAAGTAGTTGAACCAGTTTTGCAAAAAGACGGAGGCTCTATTTATTATATTAATCTATCACAAGACGAGTACAAATTAGGTGGAAGTTCGTTTGCGCAAATTCAGAATAAAATAGGTAATGAAACGCCTACAATTAAAAATGCTAATTTCTTCAAAAGTGCTTTTAATACCATTCAAGAATTAATTTTAGGCAATCAAATTTTGGCTGGACATGATATTGGAAGTGGCGGATTGATTACAACTTTACTCGAAATGTGTTTTAGCCCCCAACAAAGCCCCTTATCCCCCGAAGGGAAAACTCCAAGTTTTGTAGAAAGCGGAATGAGTTTGAGTTTTAATGATTTTAAAGAAAAAGATTTGATTAAAATTTTATTTTCAGAAAACATTGGTATTGTTTTTCAAGCAAAAGATGATGCGGTTTTTGAAAATGAATTGAAAACAAATAAAATCGAGTTTTTCAAATTAGGTAATGTAACAAATTCCGGAACTTTAGAAATTGATAATTTAAAATTTGATATTAAAAATCTGCGAGAAATTTGGTTTGAAACCTCTTTCCTACTCGACCAAAAGCAAACTAAGAATGGAAAATCGTTAGAACGTTATGAAAATTTTGCAAATCAACCATTGGTTTTTAATTTTCCTAGTTTATTTAATGGTAGAAAACCAGAATTAAACCAAACAAACAAGCGTCCATTGGCGGCAATAATCAGAGAAAAAGGCAGTAATTCTGAACGTGAAATGGCAAACGCCATGTATCTGGCAGGATTTGATGTAAAAGATGTTCACATGACTGATTTAATTTCGGGTCGTGAAACGCTTGAAGACATCCAATTTATTGGTGCAGTTGGTGGTTTTTCGAATTCTGATGTTTTAGGAAGTGCTAAAGGTTGGGCTGGAGCATTTTTATATAACGAAAAAGCAAAATCGACTTTAGACAATTTCTTGAAGCGTGATGATACACTATCTGTTGGAATTTGCAATGGTTGTCAATTGTTTATGGAATTAGAAATTATTAATCCAGAACACGAGGTTCATGGAAAAATGTTGCATAATGATAGTAAGAAACACGAAAGTATTTTTACATCGGTAACGGTTCAAAAAAATAATTCAGTAATGTTATCGAGTCTTGAAGGCTCAACTTTGGGCGTTTGGGTATCGCATGGCGAAGGAAAATTTAACTTGCCAATGCCCGAAGAAAACTACAATATTGTTTCGAAATATGCCTACGAAACCTATCCAGCCAATCCAAACGGATCAGATTATAACACAGCAATGTTGTGCGACAAAACTGGTCGCCATTTGGTCATGATGCCACATATTGAGCGATCGACTTTTCCATGGAATTGGTCGTATTATCAAAAAGACAGAAACGATGACGTTTCGCCTTGGTTAGAAGCATTTGTTAATGCTCGTTTGTGGATTGAAAATAATAAATCATTATAAAAAAGAGGTAACACAAAATAACGAAATACTCTTTTTTCTAAATTATGAAAAATTACGTTTAAAACTCATCTCAAATTTTTAATTATTATATATTTTAAAATTTATATAAATAGGATATTTTTAAGATATTATCCGTTTAAAAGTTCAATAAAATCGTTCAAATGCTTTTTTTTTGATATATTTAACATTTTTGTGAATATAATGTTGTATTCTTGCATTAAATATTTTCAAAATTGTTCAATTTAAAATTATTAGTAATGAAAATTAAAAAAATACTATTTTTCTCATTTTTAGTTTATTTAACTCAAAATCTTTCATTTGCTCAGAATATTAATCTTTATGCTGGAATTGAAATTGGTGGAAAAGGAATTAAAACCTCTGTTATAGAAATTACAAATATTAAAAGGGGAGAATTTAATATTATTTCATATTGGGCTGAAAATGTGGGTATCGCAAAGGGTATTTCTATTGACGGTAATCTACTTAAAGAAGATATCGACAAAACGGCTTTAATTGTTAAGAAAAATTACGAAAGAATTAAATCTGAATTCAATGTAACTGAATCTAACATTTTCATTGTTGGATCCTCTGGAGTTGCCATGGCAAAAAATACCAAAGAGTTGATTGAAATTGTAAAGACTGACATTAATAAAGATTTAGAATTTATTGATGTTAGTACAGAAGGTCGTATGCTATTAAAAGGGTGTGTTCCTCCTACTGAATATAAAAATGCAATGGTTTTAGATGTTGGTGGAGCAAACACAAAAGGTGGATATATTGATGTCAGAAATGATGACAATAATTTTATTTTCTTTCCTTTGAGTTTAAATTATGGTAGTGTAACTTTGGCACAAGCAGTACTCAAAAAGACAAAAAATGAGACAATATCAGAGTTCAACGAAAAGTCATTTGGTTTTCTGCCAAGCATCAGAGAGCAAGTAGCCGCAATGTATGCCTCTAGTCCTGTTGCTCTAGAGAAAGAAAAAGTTTACATGTCTGGTGGAGCAGTTTGGGCATTTTATACTTTGTACAATGGGGCTGCAAAAAATACATTTAATGAGTTCAATCTTGAAGATGTTTTAAATTATGATGCTATTTTAAAAAATAATTTTCAAAAATATGAAGAATTAGCCAAAACTGATAAAAACGTGAGACAAGTTTTGGATACCTACAAACAAGTAAATTTAATTTCTGGTAGTAATATTCTTCTAGTTTGTTTAGAAGCATTACCAAAAATTAATGATAAAAAATTATTTTTCGCCAAAGAAGGTCAAATCGCTTGGTTAGTTTCGTATGTTGCAGACAGGTCTAAAAAAGTCAAAAAAATATATTAGTTTTTGATTAAATAACACAATCATAAAATGTATCAATATTTTTAGATTCTAAAAGCACAAATGAAAAAATACGTAAATAATTACCTAGATAATTATCTTAATAATTTCAGAGGATTTTCAAAAGAAATCTGGATACTAACGTTTATTACTTTTATCAATCGTGCTGGAGCTATGGTTATGTTATTTCTAACGAAATATCTTCATGAAAAAATGTTTTTTTCTTTAGCAGAAATTGGATGGATGTTATTTTTCATTGGTTGTGGTGCTCTTTTTGGAAATTGGATAGGAGGAAAACTTACTGATAAATTAGGGTATTATACAATCATGCTAGCGAGTTTGTTCTTGACAGGATTTGGTATTATATCTTTGATGTTTTTGTATAGTTTTATTGAAATATGTGTGGGTCTTTTTATTGTTACTGCATTTGCAGATGCATACAAACCTGCGATGTATGTAGCAGTTTCTAATTTTACAAATTCAAAAAACAGAACAAGAGCGCTAACATTAGTTAGATTAGCAGTTAATTTAGGTATTGTTACTGGTCCATTAATTGCAGGACTCGTTTTAAAAGGCGACAATTATGATTTACTGTTTTGGATTGATGGAGTAACTTGTATTGTTGCGATAATCCTTTTTGTGCTAATGATTGATGAAAGTAAAATTTATAAAGCACGAAAAATAATTCTTCAATCTAAAATTAATAAAAACGAACCAGCAAAAATATACAAAATTGATAAAAATTATATTCTTTTTATTATTGGAAGTTTTTTAACCGCTTCACTATTTTTTCAACTTTTCACAACAATACCATTGTATAATTCTGAAAAACTAAAATTAAATGAATTACATTTTGGTATGTTACTTGCTCTAAATGGATTTATTATATTTCTTTTTGAAATGCCTTTGATTAGTTATTTAGAAAACAAAAAATTTGAGGCTACAAAAATTATACTATTTGGATCTGTATTTATGACTGCAGGGTTTTTATTTTTATTGATTTACAATTCCATTTTCATTTTAGTTGTTAGTATCACACTAATTACAATTGGTCAAATTCTATTATTCTCTTTCTCAAATACTTTTGCATTCTCGAGAGCTGTTACTGGTCAAGAAGGAAAATATATGGCTTTTTATGCTATGAGTTTTAGTGCAGCACAAATTATTAGCCCAAAAATTGGATTCACAATTATTGAAAACTTTAATTACTTTTCAAATTGGCTCTTTATGGGATGCATAGGCGGAATTGGAATATACATATATTACATATTAGATAAAAATATTAAAATCGAATCAAAATCAAAAAAAACAATATTAGGAACATCATTATAAAATAAAAATGTCAAAAACAAACATCGAAAACCAAAGTATTAAAAGTTTTAAAATAGTAATCATAACCCTTGCATTTGTTTTGCTTGGAAGTCTTTTTTACATTTTCAAGGTATCTGACAGATCAAAAACTGCCATTATTTCTCTTCGTGAAGAAAAATCAATTGTATTGAAAGATCTTGAAAAATCAAATTTATTTTTACAACAAATACAAATCAACAATTCTGATTTATCTCAAAAATTAGTCTTAGAACAACAAAAGGTAATAAAACTGATAGAAGAACTGAAATCAGGAAAAGTTAACGAAAATAATATTGTTGAATACAAAAAGAATGCAAGTAATATTGATGAAAGAATAAGACTTTTATTAAATCAAATTAGTGATTACAAGAAAAGAATAGACAGTACTAATGTTGTTTTGAATACTACAAATGTAATTTTACAAAATACATCAAATATCTTAAAAAATGAGAAAACAAAAAATGATTCACTTTCATACTCAAATAAAAGTTTAATTAAAAAAGTTATTGATGGCTCAAAACTCTATTTTTATAACCTTCATAATAATTTCTATAAAATAAAAAATTCAGGAACATTAGCCGAAACTGATAAATCGAGTCGAATTGATTTAATAAAGACAAGTTTTATGATTGCAGAAAATAATTTAGTAGATCCTTTTGAAAAAGAATATTATGTTCAAATAATTGACAGTAATAATAATGTTATTGGCGAGAAAAAAACAGAAACCTTTGGTGAAGATATACTAAGTTATACAACTACAATAAACTTTAAATTCAATAATAAAACTTCAAAAGGAGAAACCAGTATTCCCGTTAAAGACTTAGAAGAAGGTTCATATTTTATAAACGTTTTCGATAAATCTAAATTGGTATTGAAATCTACTTTTGAATTAAGATAAATGTTGATTTAAAAATCCCAAAAAATCATTTATTGCTATTTTGGGATTTTTATTTATTTTTCTAAAATTAATTGTTTTCTTGTTTTGTACGATTTTAAAAATTCTCCTTTAGGCTTTCCATCATCAAAAGAACTAAATTTCACAAATAATCTAACTGCCTTTCTTGCTGATTCGTTTGACCAATTTTCGTATTCGATTCTATACACTGCTGAATACAATTCTGCACGACCAACTCCATGATAGCAATGAATCAAAACTGGATAATTTGATTTATCATCCATAATTTTAAAAAAAGCATCTAAATTGGCTTGATTTGGAACTTGATCTGAACCATCATTAAAATATCGCAAACCAGGAATTTTTTGAATAGCTGCAATCTCTGCTTTTAATTCATCAGGGTTTTCTGGATTATTGACTAAATCATCTGTTCCTGGAAATCTCAAATCAATAATTGATTTTATTTTATATTCTTTGACATATTCGGCAATTTCATCAGGTGGAATAACTCCTGATTTATATACTTTTCCTTCCGTAATTGTCTCAAAATTGTGATTGATATTCATATCATACACATATTTTCCAACAAAACCCAAAACAATTATAAATACAATTAAACCAATTTTCTTTTTCATGTTTTATTTTTTACTAGTTGAAAGCCTTCTGTCAATTACTCGATTCATATAATCCTGAACAAATGATTTGCATCGTAACTCTAAATCATCCATTTCAGGGTTTCTATTTTTAATTAAATTATTAATCAAACCTTTGTCATTTTTATCAAAAAAACCTGTGGCTAATTTTCCATCAAAAAGGCAAATATAATTGCCACGACCAAATTGATATAAATCTCCAACAAAATTAATAAAAAATGGCTCACTTGATTTCTTATCGAGCAAACTTCTGCCCCAACTTCTAAAAGGTTTTTGATAACCAATCAAATCTAAAATGGTTGGATAAATATCAATTTGTTGGGCAAAATCATCATCAACTCCTAATAAACTTGAGTTTGGTTTAAAAATTATGATTGGAACTGCTGATCGGTTAATTCCCTTTTCATATTCCGCATAAAAAGTTTGATTGCAGTGGTCAGCAACAAAAATAAAAATAGTGTTGTTATACCACGCCGATTTTTTTGCTGATTCAAAAAACTGTCTCAATGAATAATCAGTATACTCTACGCATTTGTGAATTGGAATGTTACCTTCGTGAAATTTTGTTTTATATTTTTCGGGAACAATAAAAGGTTCATGAGAAGACAAAGTAAATTCCGAAGCAAAAAAAGGAGTTCTCTTTGTATCCAATGTTTTTTTCATGAACTGCAAAAAAGGTTCATCCCAAATTCCCCAATATCCGTCGAATTCTGAATCGTTATTAAACTCTGTTCTTCCATAATAATTATCAATTCCCAAAATATTACTAAAGCCTAAAAATCCCATGGAACCATTCGCTGCTCCATGAAAAAAAGAAGTATTATATCCGTCAGATTCCAATGTAGAAACTATAGATTCTATTTTTTGTTTAGGATATGGCGATGATGTAAATGCATCTTTAAAAGAAGGAATACCTGCTAAAACAGATGACATTCCATGAATTGACTGACGACCATTTGCATACGCATTTGTGAAAATCATACTTTTTGTAGCCAACGAATCTAAAAATGGTGTATGAGATTTATAGTTTGGAATATTCGATTTTTTATTAAAAGCACCCAAATATTCTCGACCATAACTTTCAATAATAAAAACAACAACATTTGGCTTTGTTGATTCATTGTTTTTATATTGTTTTATAGGTTGAATTTTATCAGCAATAACTTTTTCATTAACATCTTGAAAATTAGTCTTTTTGAAATTATTGCTAAACATTGTTCTAATTATTGCAAAAGGAGTGTTTAAA
>JANPDC010000089.1:0-13045 GCA_031431275.1 Bacteroidota bacterium | reverse complement strand
CATAACAAATTTATTATAATGCAAATATAAAAAAAATATTTTGAATTAACAGAGTATTTATTTTGAATTAACAGAGTATTTATTTTGAATTAACAGAGTATTTATTTTGAATTAACAGAGTATTTATTTTGAATTAACAGAGTATTTATTTTGAATTAACAGAATATTTATTTTGAATTAGCAGAGTATTTATTTTGAATTAACAGAGTATTTATTTTGAATTAACAGAGTATTTATTTTGAATTAACAGAGCATTTATTTTGAATTAACAGAGCATTTATTTTGAATTAACAGAGCATTTATTAACTCAAAACTTCTAACATTGCCTTGGCTTTAAGTAAACATTCCTCATATTCTTGTTCTGGAATAGATAATGAAGTGATGGCACTGCCAACGGAAAATGAAACATATTGATTGGATTCATTGTATAAAACACTACGAATTACGACATTAAAATCAAAATCATTATTTGGAGTAAAATAGCCCACGGAACCACTATACAAACCTCGTTTTGTTTCTTCTAAATCTTCTATGATTTGCATTGCTGAAATCTTTGGTGCGCCTGTCATGCTTCCCATAGGGAAAGTCGTTTTGAAAGCATCTATAACTGAATATTCTGGATTTAATTTCGACGAAATTGTTGTAATCATTTGATGCACTTGCAAAAACGAGTAAACCTTGCACAATTCTTCAACTTGAACCGAACCTTTTTGTGCTGTTCGAGATAAATCATTACGAACCAAATCTGTAATCATTATATTTTCTGAACGTTCTTTTTGATTTTGAGATAATTCAAGTTTTGAATTTTCATCTTGTAACTCATCTGAAAATCGTTTAGATGTTCCTTTTATGGGTTGAGAAACTAATGTTTCCCTTTGCTTTTTTAAATATCTTTCTGGTGATGCAGAAAGCAAAAAATGCTTATTATTTTTGTAAAATACTGAAAATGGTGCTTTAGAAATTTCGTTTAATTTTAGGAATTTTTCTAATGGATTTATTAGGGCATTTTCGGCAAAAAACTCTATGCAAAAATTGGCTTCATAAATATCACCATGATGGATATGTTCTAAAACTTTTGAAACTTTTTGAATGTAATTTTCTTTGGAAATTTTTTGTTGAATATTAATTTTTAAATTTTGCTCTTTGTTCTTTGCCTTTTCCTCTTTAATTTCAGAAAAATCTTCTTCAACTTCGTCATCACACATATTGAGATAACAAATTTCTAAATCATTTCCTTTTAGTAAAAATAGTTTTTTAGGTTGAAAAAAATATAAGTCTGGAAAATCTAACCCATCAAAATTATTGGATTTTAAATCTTCAATATTATTTTTTAAATCATAAGACAAATAACCAAAAAGCCAATCTCGAGTCGTTTGTTGGTATTGTTTCAAGTCATCAAAAGCATTGTGATAATCAGTTTTTATTGATGTAAAAGCATCAACGGCAAGCACACAATCAAAAGAAGAATATTTATCGGGATAATTATTCGAATCCAAAAACACAATTTCACGAAATTGTTGAGACCAAGTTAAAAGTTGCGTTTTAAACTCGTTTGGATTGGATATTACTTTGTGTATTGATGTTCTCAAAAAGCAGTTTTAATTAGGAATTTCAAAATTACGATAAAATTAATTTAATCAAAATAAACCCCGATAAATTAAATTTTATCGGGGTTACTCTATAATAAGAAACTTGTTTAGTGTTTAATCGAAAAATACTATACGTGTATTGCTCTATTTTCGGTTGCTGCCAAAGCCGCTTCTTTTATTGCTTCGGCAAATGTTGGATGTGCGTGTGACATTCTTGCAATATCTTCGGCAGATGCTTTGTATTCCATCGCATATACGGCTGCAGCGATTAAATCTGCCGTTCGTGCTCCAATCATGTGTATTCCAAGAACTTCGTCAGTTTTTGGATCGGCTAAAATTTTAACAAATCCGTCTAAATCTCCACTTGCTCTTGCACGACCTAATGCTTTGAAAGGAAAACTTCCAGATTTGAAAGCAATTCCCGCTGCAACTAGCTGTTCTTCAGTTTTTCCAACGGCAGCAACTTCTGGCCAAGTATAAACAACTCCTGGAATTAAATTATAATCGATGTGTGGTTTTTGTCCTGCCAAAATTTCGGCAACCATAACCCCTTCTTCTTCGGCTTTGTGCGCCAACATTGCACCACGAACAACATCGCCAATGGCATAAATGTTAGGAACATTAGTTTGCAAATGATCATTTACTTCAATCATTCCTCTATCAGTTAGTTTTACACCTGCTTTTTCGGCGGCTAATCCGTCAGTAAATGGACGACGACCAACAGAAACTAGCGCATAATCACCATCAAAGGTTACCGTTTCTCCTTTTGTATTTTCTGCTTGAACTTGTACTGCATTTCCGTTTCTTTCCACAGACTTTACTTTGTGAGAAACATAGAATTTCATGCCTTGTTTTTTAAGAACTTTAGTCAATTCTTTCGATAGCGAACCATCCATTCCTGCAATAACTCTGTCAAGATATTCAATTACAGATACTTGCGCTCCAAGTCTTAAATACACTTGACCTAATTCGATACCGATTACGCCACCACCAATAATTACTAAATGTTTAGGAATTTCTGGTAATTTCAGCGCTTCGGTTGAAGTTATTATTCTTTCTTTGTCTAATTTTATGAAAGGCAAACTTGATGGTTTTGAACCCGTTGCAATAATTATGTTTTTAGATTCAATGGTTTCTGAAGTTCCATCGGCTTTTGTAATCGCAACATGTGTCGCATCTACAAATGAACCAATCCCTGTGAAAACAGTAATTTTGTTCTTATCCATCAAATAATTGATTCCTCCAACAGTTTGATCTACAACGGCTTGTTTTCTAGCAATCATTTTTTGGAGATTGGCTTTTACTTCGCTGGTAACTTCAATTCCGTGGACTTCAAAATGTTTAATGTCATCAAAATGATGCGATGATGACAACAATGCTTTTGATGGAATGCAACCAACGTTCAAGCAAGTTCCTCCTAAAGTTGAATATTTTTCTATAATTGCAGTTTTGAAACCCAATTGTGCACAACGAATTGCAGATACATATCCGCCTGGTCCTGAACCTATAATGACTACGTCAAATGAACTCATAGTTTTTTGTTTTGATTTTAGTGATGCAAAATTACAAATTCAATTTCAATTTCAATGTCAAAATTCAATTTCAATTTCAATTTCAAAAAAATAAAATAAAAAAATCAATCCCAATCTTGTGCCACGAAAACCATTTTTTCTCTATTCTTGGAGGTTAACGTTAACTTGTGCGCATTTATAGAAAAGATACTCATATTAATAATTGATTTTGCGAAATCAATGTCCAAATTCATTTCTTGGCATTTCATATTAATTTTAATTTCTTCTTTAAAAGTAATCGAATTGTTATTTTTAATAGAATATGTAAAAGATTGTGTAACACATCCTAAATTTGCTAAAGCATGTTGATTTTTTGTTAAGTCAAGAAAAGCTTGTTTTTGAATTAAATACTCTCTTTTATAGTCTTGAAATTCGACCAACATCCAAATTCGTTTTAATTGTTCAGGATTATTTTCGAAAGTTGGTTCATTGGTCTTGCAACTTATTATTAAAAATAAAAAGCATAGCATTAAAAAATGTTTTATTATTTTTTTCATTTTATATGTTTTACTTAAACCGAAATAACAGTTGTTTTCTTAACTTCGCCAATCATAAAAGTACTGTGTTTACTGCCTATTTGATGTAATGTAGATAATTTATTGACTAAAAAATCTCTGTATTCTTCCATGTCTTTTACAACTATTTTTAAGATATAATCGTAATCGCCACTCACATTGAAACATTCTAGAATTTCATTGAATTTGACAACTTCCTTTTCGAAACCAAGAATAAAATCTTTGCTTTGTTGAATGAGTTTTATTTGACAGAAAACGACAAAACTTTTTTCGATTTTTGAGCCATTGAGTAAAATTACATATCTATCGATTATTTCTTCGCGTTCTAATTTTTTTATACGTTCGTAAACTGCTGTTACCGAAAGATTTAGTTTAGATGATAATTCTTTGGTAGTTTGTTTGGAATCGATTTGTAATAATTTCAATAACTTTTTATCGGTTTCGTCAAGTTTCATAATTAATTTATTCTAAAATTATTTATATTAATTCAATATTTAAGTTTTATATTCATCAAATATATTAATAAATAGTTTTATAATCTAATTTATTGTAATTGTGTTGATTTTAAATCTAAAATTTATTTATTTTGAAATGAATTTTAATTTTAATTAAATGATAAAACAATTAATCAATTCGGGTTCTATTTTCGAGAAAGAAGTGGCTTTTTCGAGAGCAGTTGTTGTTGGCAATATGGTATTTGTATCAGGTTGCACAGGTTATGATTATAAAACGTTGCAAATTTCTGATGATGTTGCCGAACAAACAGAACAAACTTTCAAAAACATTATTTGGGCATTGGAACAAGCGAGTTCGTCTTTAAATGATGTCGTTAGAGTACAATATTTAGTACCAAATCCTGATGATTTTGAAAAATGTTGGCCCGTTATCAAAAAATATTTTGGAGAAATTTTGCCAGCATGTACAGCATCTTGTCCGCCATTAATTAGTAAAATTATTAAAATAGAAATTGAAGTAACGGCTGTAAAAAAATAACAAAAAGTAAAAGTAAAAGGCAAAAGGCAAAAGGCAAAAGGCAAAAGGCAAAAATTAAAAATTAAAAATTAAAAAGCAAAAACTCTATTAAATAAGTTAAAAAATGAAAAATTTTAATCCAGCAGATAAAATACAAGATTTGCAATATTTTGGCGAATTTGGTGGCGTAAATCCATCCATTTCTGATAGTTCGACTTATACGTTTTTGTCAGCAAAAACCATGTTCGATACTTTTGAAGGCAATGCTGAAGGTTGTTATTTATATTCTCGTCATTCATCGCCTAGTAATTTGTACCTTGACAAAGCACTTGCAGCGATGGAAGGCACTGAAACTGCAAACGTTTCCGCATCGGGAATGGGAGCAATAACGCCAACGTTGATGCAGTTGTGTGCTAATGGCGATCATATTGTTTCTAGCAGAACGATTTATGGCGGAACATATGCTTTTTTGAAGAATTTCACGCCGAGATTTGGCATTAAAACAACTTTCATAGATATTACAAAACTAGATGTTGTTGAAGCGGCAATCAACGAAAACACCAAAGTTATTTATTGTGAAACGGTTAGTAATCCGTTACTAGAAGTAGCAGATATTGCTGGACTTTCTGCAATTGCAAAAAGACATAATTTGAAATTAGTTGTCGATAATACTTTTTCGCCATTATCGGTTGCACCAATAAAGTTAGGTGCTGATATTGTCATTCATTCTTTGACGAAATACATCAACGGAAGTTCGGATACGGTTGGTGGTGTGACTTGCGCTTCACAGGAATTTATTGATAGTTTAAAAAATGTAAACTCGGGAGCAAGTATGCTTTTGGGACCAACAATGGATAGTTTGCGTTCGGCATCGGTGATGAAAAACTTGCGAACGTTGCACATTCGCATGAAACAACACAGTCATAATGCGATGTATTTGGCTCAAAAATTTGAACAAGATGGTATAAAAACGGTTTATCCCGGATTGAAATCACACCCAAGCCACGAAATTTATTCGGGAATGATTAATCATGAATATGGTTTTGGCGGAATGATGACTTTAGATGTTGGGTCGCTAGACAAAGCCAATGAATTGATGGAATTGATGCAACATCGAAATCTAGGATATTTAGCGGTTAGTCTTGGTTTTTATAAAACTTTGTTTTCGGCTCCAGGAACATCAACTTCATCAGAAATTCCATTAGATGAACAAGCAGAAATGGGCTTGACTGATGGTTTGATTCGATTTTCGATTGGTTTGGATAACGATGTTGAACGTACTTATTTATCTATGAAACAATGTATGGTTGAAGTTGGAATTTTATAGTCTAACCTTAAAAAATCAAAAATCAAAAAAAAATCCCATTTTCTGAATATACTGAAATGGGATTTTTTGCTTTCTACAATTTTAGTCCTGAAAATTTAACTTACTTTTTTTATACCCATAAAAACCATAGAATAGTAGCCCGAGAACTAACCAACATCCAAACCACATCCAGTTTGAAACTGCCATTCCTGTTAGTAAATAGCAACACGAAACTAACCCCAGTAATGGAATTAGAGATAAATTTTTGGTAAATGATAAAAACATCATTACCAAACATACAATAAAAAACATCCAAAAAGGGAAATTTTTTAAAAATAAACTAACTCCGGAATTATACTTCAAATCATCTTCTATTAAGAGATCGTCTACTATTTTTTTATAAGAAATTGTATATTCTTTTTGCAATTTATTTAATTCTTCCTCCAATGTATCTGAATTTTTTAAGTTTAAAACAGTTATTAACTTTGATGTTTCAGTTTTATTTAATGATTTTAATATTTCTGATGGATTTTTAATTTGAGGTTCATTTGTAATAAAATTGACAGTTTCATCATTAAATTTCACCATTGCAATCAAAAATGCAATTAACAAAATCAGAGGAAAGATAAATTTAGAATTTACATAAGGTATTCTAAATTTTCCTTTTGTTGCACGCTCCTCCAACTCTGCCTCACTTTGAGGAGAAAGCATTAAAACACCGCCGCAAACTAGAACAAATGCAAATAAAGTACCTATGGATGTGAAATCAAGAACAAAATTCTCATCTGTAAAAAATATTGGAATTCCAACAACCAAACCTGTTACTATGGTTGCAAATCCGGGTGTTTTGTATTTTGGATGAATTTCAGCAAACTTGCTTGGCATTAAACCGTCTCGGCTCATAGTCATCCAAATTCGAGGTTGTCCCATTTGAAAAACTAATAAAACGCTTGTCATGGCAACAACCGCTGCAATTGATACAATAAACAACATCCATTTAACTCCTTTTAGAGCAAAAATTTCGGCTAAAGGATCACTCACGCCGAGCAATTGATACGAAACCATTCCCGTGATGACCAATGCTAAAACAATGAAAACTATTGTACAAATTACAAGTGAGTAAATCATTCCTTTTGGTAAATCTCTTTGTGGATTTTTACTTTCTTCGGCTAATGTTGAAACGGCATCGAATCCTATATAAGCAAAGAAAACTGCTGAAACTCCGCCCATTACTCCGCTAAAACCATTTGGCATAAATGGTGTCCAATTGTCGATATCAATATACATCGCTCCAACAACTATAACCAAAGCAATAATGGCAAGTTTTATATAAACCATTATATTACTGAAATTTTTAGATTCTTTAGTTCCACGATAAACCAAATAGGTTATCAAAACATTAATAATCACGGCGGGTAAATCAAAAATTATTTTTAAACCCCCAATTACTGGAGCATTTTGCCATGCTGCTAAGCCCTCTACCCCTTTGTTTGCCTCAAATGCATCTTGGGCAGATTTGTAATTTATGGTAAGCCATTCGGGTAAATGCAATCCAAATGTTTCAAGTAAATTAGTAAAATAACCACTCCATGAAAAGGCTATATAAATATTTCCAATAGAATATTCCATTATTAAAGCCCATCCAATAATCCAAGCAAAAATTTCACCAAAAGATACATAAGCATAGGTATACGCTGAGCCAGAAACTGGTACTCGTGATGCAAATTCTGCATAACACATGGCAGTAAACCCGCAAGCAATAGCACACATAATATAAAGTAAAACCACTGCAGGTCCGCCAGAAAAACAGGCATTCCCAATAGCGCTAAAAGTTCCTCCTCCTATGATTGCTGCTATTCCAAAAAAGGTTAAATCTTTAACGGTGAGGACTTTGTTTAAACCAGAACTTTCGTGATCGCTTCCTTCTTGAACAATAGCTTTTGTTGATTTTTTCCTAAATAGTGTATTGAGATTCATCGTTAAGTAATAGTTTTTTAATATATTCTTCTAAAAAACAAATATAACATAATATTGATACATACCTAAACTTTTATAAACACAAATAGTAATAACTAAAAACTATCAATTTATAAAATTATATAATTAAAATGATCTAAAATTCTTAAACAATTATCTAAATTTGTATCAGAAATAAATCAAAATCTATCATAAAATGGAAAACATGAAAAACTCTAATGGAGAAGGAAAATGTCCTTTTTCAAGCGGAACTGTAAAACAAGCGGCTGGAACAAGTCCAATTAATCGTGATTGGTGGCCTAATCAATTAAAATTAAATATTTTACGTCAGCATTCAACTTTATCCAATCCAATGGACAAAAATTTTAATTACGCAGAGGCTTTTAAAAGTGTTGACTTTAAAGAACTAAAGCAAGATATTAATAATTTAATGACCACATCACAAGATTGGTGGCCAGCAGATTATGGTCATTATGGTCCATTTTTCATCAGAATGGCTTGGCACGCTGCTGGAACTTACAGAATTGGAGATGGTCGTGGTGGTGCTGGCTCAGGAATGCAACGTTTTGCACCACTTAATTCTTGGCCTGATAATGGAAATCTTGATAAAGCAAGACTGTTACTTTGGCCAATAAAACAAAAATATGGCAAAAAAGTTTCTTGGGCAGATTTAATGGTTTTAGCCGGAAATTGCGCCCTTGAATCGATGGGATTCAAAACTTTTGGTTTTGCTGGCGGACGTGAAGATCAATGGGAACCGCAAGAAGATATTTATTGGGGACCAGAAACAGAATGGTTGGATGACAAAAGATATACTGGAGATCGTGAATTGGAAAATCCACTTGGAGCAGTTCAAATGGGGCTAATATATGTTAACCCGCAAGGGCCAAATGGTAATCCTGATGCACTTGCCTCTGCTCGCGATGTTCGCGAAACTTTTGCAAGAATGGCAATGAATGACGAAGAGACTGTAGCTTTGACCGCTGGTGGTCATACCTTTGGAAAAATGCACGGTGCTGCTGATCCAGATAAATATGTTGGACCAGAGCCAGAAGGTGCATCAATCGAAGAGCAAAGTTTAGGTTGGAAAAACTCTTTTGAATCTGGAAAAGGAGAACATACAATCACCAGTGGACTCGAAGGTGCTTGGACTACTACTCCAACAAAATGGAGCAATAACTATTTTGAAAATTTATTTGGTTTTGAATGGGAATTAACTAAAAGTCCAGGTGGTGCTCATCAATGGAAACCAGTAAACAATGGTGGTGCTGGAACAGTTCCAGATGCTCACAACCCTGCGAAAAGTCATGCTCCTGTTATGACAACTGCGGATATGGCTATGAGAGTTGATCCTGCTTACGAAGTAATTTCAAGACGTTTTTTTGAAAACCCAAATGAATTTGCAGATGCTTTTGGTCGTGCTTGGTTCAAATTAACGCATCGTGACATGGGACCAATAGAAAGATATTTAGGACCCGAAGTTCCAAAAGAAGAATTGATTTGGCAAGATCCAATTTCTAAAAATGGAAATAATTTATTGAATTCCAATGATACAGATGCCTTAAAATCTAAAATTTCAGCATCTGGTCTATCTATTTCTGAAATGGTTTCAACAGCTTGGTCATCGGCTTCAACTTTTAGAAATTCTGACAAACGTGGTGGTGCAAACGGTGCAAGAATTGCCTTGGAACCACAAAAAAGTTGGGAAGCAAACAATCCTATACAACTTGAAAAAGTTCTGAATATTCTTAAAGGAATCCAATCTTCGTTTAATAGTAATGACAAACAAGTTTCATTAGCTGATTTAATTGTTCTTGCAGGAAATGTTGGTGTAGAAAAAGCCGCAAAAAATGCTGGACATTCAGTTAATATTCTTTTTAATGCAGGAAGAGCGGATGCAACTCAAGCACAAACTGATGTGGCTTCGTTCAAAGTTCTTGAGCCAAAAGCGGATGGTTTTATAAATTACAAAAACAATCGTCACATTGTTTCCGCTGAAGAAATGTTAGTTGACAAAGCACAATTAATGACTCTAACAATTCCAGAAATGACAGTTCTAGTTGGTGGAATGCGTGTTTTGAATACCAATTTTAATCAATCTAAAAATGGTGTTTTCACAAATAAACAAGAAAGTTTGACTAACGATTTCTTTCTGAACTTGTTAGATATCAATACAACTTGGAAATCGGTTTCTGATGCGCAAGATGTCTTTGAGGGTCGTGATCGCTCATCGGGTGAATTAAAATGGAAAGGTTCACGTGTTGATTTAATTTTTGGTTCAAATTCTGAATTAAGAGCAACTGCCGAAGTTTATGGTTGTGCCGATTCTGGTGAGAAATTTGTAACCGATTTCGCTGCTGCTTGGAGCAAAGTCATGAATTTAGATCGTTTTGATTTAATATAAAATTAATATCAGTAATGCTTAAAAATCGCAATTAAATCCTAGATTTGTTGCGATTTTTTATTTAAAATTTTATGGAAATTATAATCATTTCTTTAGTTGCGTTTTTGACCGCAATACTAACTTTTTTTTCTGGATTTGGATTAGGAACTATTCTAACACCAATAATGATGCTTTTTTTTCCAGTAGAAATTGCCATTGCTTTGACTGGAGTTGTACATTTTTCGAATAATATTTTTAAATTATTCTTGGTTGGCAAAAATTTTAATAAAGATATTTTGTTGCGGTTTGGAATTCCTGCCGTGATTTTCGCCTTTATTGGAGCACAACTTTTATTGAACATACCAAATTTAGAACCAATACATACTTATGTTTTATTTGAAAAATCGTTTCAAATCTTTCCAATAAAATTGATTGTTGCTATTTTAATGATGTTTTTTGCAATAATCGATTTAATTCCATTTTTCAATAATTTACAATTTGATAAAAATAAGTTACCAATTGGCGGTGCAATGAGCGGCTTTTTTGGAGGATTAACAGGTGCTCAAGGTGCTTTGCGAAGTGCTTTCTTGATTCGCTCGGGAATGAGTAAAGAAGCATTCATTGGCACAACGGTAGTTATTTCGAGTTTTGTTGATTTAACCAGATTAAGCGTTTATTCCACACGATTAATTGCCATTGATCTCAAGGAAAACTTACCACTAATTCTAATAACCACTTTTTCTGCAATTTCAGGAGCATTTATTGGTAATAAATTATTAAAAAAGGTAACTTTAAAATTCTTGCAAGTCACAGTTGCGATAATGCTTTTATTGATTTCTTTGGCTTTAGGATTAGGGTTCATTTAGATTTTATTTATTGAAGTCGTTTAAACTTTTTCCGATTTTCATTTTGTTTTGAAAATTAAGCATTTGTTAAAGTCATTAATTCATTTCAAAAAATTAATTAGATTTGGATTATAATTTTTAATCCAGAATTTATTAAAATAAGAAAACTATGAATGTAATTAAAATCAGTGTGATATTTTTGTTTTTTCAAACATTTGCCTTGAACGCACAAGAAAAAAAGAACCTTATAACTCCAAATGAGAATTTAATTACTCAAAACATTTTAGAAATTCCAAAAGAATTAAATACAAGTGTAAAAAAATATTCAGAGGCAAGAAGTGCTAGTCTTTCAGATGTTCATCCAAATGATAATGAAATAATTATCAATACAAGATTTGGTAATACTTCTCAACTTCACAGAGTATCACAACCTAATGGTGCTAGAACTCAAATTACTTTTTTTGAAGAACCAGTAACAAATGCTACTTATGAACCAACAAAAGGTGAATATCTTGTTTACTCTAAAGATATAGGTGGAAACGAATTTGGACAACTGTTTAAATTAGATTTAAAAACGCTACAATCTACTCTTTTGACTGATGGTGGTCGTTCTCAAAATGGTGGTATGATTTGGAAAAAAGATGGTTCTGGATTTTACTATTCTTCTACAAAAAGAAATGGAGGCGATAGAGATATATATTTTATGAATCCTAGCAAACCCGAAACTGATAAATTAATTTTACAAGTAAAAGGAGGCGGCTGGGGAATTAACGATATTTCATCTGATGGTAAACAATTATTAATCGGCGAATACGTCTCGGCAAATGAGTCTCATATTTGGATGTTAGATATTGTTACTGGCAAATTATCTGAAGTAACAGATAGAAAAAATAAAGGAATCGTTCAAACTGATGCACGATTTTCAAATAATGCCAATGAAATTTGGTATGTTACAGATCTGGACAATGAATTTGGGCGTTTAGCCAATTTTAATTTAGAAACCAAAAAGATATCTTTTCACACCACATCAATTCCATGGAATGTAGAATCTTTCACGATTTCAGATGATAAAAAAAACTTAGTTTTTGTTACCAATGAATCTGGTATCGAAAAAATGTATCTACTAAACACTCCAGATAAAAAATTTATACCAATTAAAAATCTTCCAATAGGTTTAGTAAGCAGTGTTAGTTTTACAAAAAATGGTCAAAGTATTTTCTTTTCTCAATCTACTTCGCAATCGGCATCCGATGTTTATAAACTAGATTTAAAATCAAATAAAATAGTTCGTTGGACGGAGAGTGAACTGGGTGAAATGCAAAAAACAGATATGTCAATGCCAAAATTTATTGAATGGGAAAGTTTCGATAAGTTAAAGATTTCTGGTTTTTATTATCCGGCATCACAAAAATTTACTGGCAAAAGACCTGTAATGATAAACATTCATGGTGGTCCAGAAGGTCAATCATTAGCCTCATTTTTAGGTGCAAATAACTATTATACCAACGAAATGGGAGTTGCAATTATTTATCCAAACGTGAGAGGTTCTTCGGGATTTGGAAAAACATTTATTGCTAAAGACAATGGATTTTTAAGAGAAGATTCAGTGAAAGATATTGGAGCATTATTGGATTGGATTGCGCAACAACCCGAACTCGATAAAGATAAAATCATGATTATGGGTGGAAGTTATGGCGGATATATGACTTTGGCAACTGCTTTTCATTATGCTGATAAAATAAAATGTTCTGTAGATGTAGTTGGAATTTCAAATTTTAATACATTTCTAAAAAATACTGAAGAATACAGACGTGATTTAAGAAGAGTAGAATACGGCGATGAAAGAGATTCAAAAATGTATGCTTTTTTAGATAAAATATCACCGCT
>JANPDC010000088.1:0-1585 GCA_031431275.1 Bacteroidota bacterium | reverse complement strand
AGTAAAAGAGATCGGTCAAGTGTTACCTACTCCTCATTGGACTATTACATGGCAAAAACCAACTAGACCTCAAAATGAATTTACCGAGGTTTCACTAGATGGAACAACAGGAAAAATGGGGTATAGAAAAAAATACACAATGGCAGAAGAACTTGGCGATAAAGGAACAGAAGAAATTGAATATTTTGATATATCTAAAGACAAAAAATGAAGTTTACAATGAAAGTATTACAAATTCAATAATTAAGTTTCTTAACTTATTATTCAGTTACAAACAAACGTTTTAAAAAACTAAAAGATGAAAAAGAAAATATCTTTTATAATAATCTTGAATATTATTTTAATAAGCCAAGTTTTTAGTCAATCATTAAATGATACATTATTTAAAAATGTTATAAAAATTGATGATGAAAATATTTCAAAAATTGGAAAAAGTTTTTTAATAAATATTCCACTTAAAGAAAAAAATAAATTCTTAATTATTTTTAATAATTCACAAATTCCTAATAATTTATTTTTTAGCAAAAACAATTTCGCCCCTAATTTAACAGAATTTATACTCATATTTCCTAATTTTGAATATTACAAAAGAATTGGAAATTATAGTAGTAAATACTCTAAAATTAAATGTGCAGAACCACTTACATCTGAAAAATTATATCATATTAAAAGAAATTATAATAACTTTAAAATAGATAGTTTAACAATAACTGGGAATAAACAAAAATCTATAATCTTAAAAAATCCAGAAAATAAATTTAAAGATAGTATTCTTTCATTTTTATCAGAAAAAACTATTTTAAACAGTTTGCAAGATGATAAAAGTTACAAAACAGAATCTAACCGAATTGAATTTATAAAAAAATTTGAGAAAAATAATAAATTAAAAATCGGTAAAATTTATTTAGAAAATATCGATAATAATGAAAATGTTTTCTATTATTGCTTGAATAGTTTAAACTCAAAAAATAAATTAAAATTTATTTTACAAAGAAAATATGATTTAATCCCAAATAAACACTTAAAAAAAATATCACCTCCAAAAGAAATTTATTTCCCTGAACTAATTACTACAAAAGACAAAACAGAAGAGATTGAATACTTTGATATATCTAAAGATAAAAAATGAGAAACTGCTTGAGGATTTTTTTGATACTATGTTATTTTTCGTGCAAAAGTCAAGACACTTTGTACAAAAAAACAGCAATCATGTATTACATTCCAACGGTAACTTCAGAATTTGAAAAAATGGACTTCAAAAAAATAAAAGAAAAATATTTGAAATTAAATCCATACCAAAATCCATTAGCCAGTTTATATGGTTATAATTATGATGAAAAATTCGATGATAAAGTTATAAATTATGATTTTTATGAAATCAAAATAGGAGGTATTCAATCAGGAACTGAATTAACATATTACAATAACTCTCCTTTTATGATTAGAAAAGATTTCTACGCTAATGGTAATATCAAACAAAAAGGATTATACATCATTCATGGTGATTGCTACAAAGGAACATGGTACTATTATAATGAAAAGGGCGATTTAACAAATAGTATTGATAATGATGTTTTTTTCAAAT
>JANPDC010000087.1:0-4137 GCA_031431275.1 Bacteroidota bacterium | reverse complement strand
ACCTTTATGAAATTCTGTGACTTCATAAAAATTTTCTTCTCCAATTTTGGGATTCTTTGGTCCAATTATTTTTGCAACTCCTTTCATTTTTGACTATGTATATGGTTTAATGGATGTTCTTTTAGAATAATAATAAGAAATAATTTACTAGAAATTATGTGTAAAATGGCGTTTCATCCTCTTCGAAATCGTTCATGTCCACTACTGGGTTTAGTTCTGCCATGACTTCTTTTTTTTCATTTTTAGCCTGACTCCCCGATGGTGCTGCCACTTGCCCATGAAAGGTGATTTTGATGCAATCTTTTCCACCGATAGGACAACTTGCTTTGCTGTCCTCTAATAAAATTTTACCTCCGTTAGTTAATGTTACAACTTCATAAAAATCCGACCATTCTGTTACCACTGCTTGGCATGGTTTGTGCCCGCCTGGTATTGGTTGTTTTTTACATGGTCCAAATGTATTTTTCTCAAAAGTAGCACCAATTTCTTTATTGGAAGCAATCATTTTTTTGGAGCCGTCGTTATCATTTATGAATTCTTTTTTATGAGATTTAACTGATAATTTATCGGGTGAAGTACCAAAGTTACACATGCAAACTGCTCCGTGACATACTAAATGTTTTTCTGCCATAATAATTTTATTTTCTGTGAATTTTTTTACTAATTGCTAATGGTGTTAATTGTATAAACATACTTTTTATTATGATTAACAAATTGTCCTTCGATTTTGTTAATGCTTAAATTTTTATCTAATGTATATTTTGTTTCATAAAGTTCAATGGGGAAAAACTCTGTATTGTTTTGTGATTCAACTATTTTTTTTGTTATGATTGTATTTTCGTTTTCTTTAAAGTCAGCGTTTGTTTCAATTTGAACAATTACATCTTCTTGATAATCAAAACCAAAGAAACTTATAAACTCTGTGGTTATGTTTTTTAAATTATTGTACTGTGTATCAAAAATAGGAAAAAAATATTGATTTATGAATAGGTTTTTTTTGATTTTCAAGAAAAACAAATCTTTTTTAAACAACTTTTCCTCAAAAAGATTTAAATATTTTTGAAATGTTTCTCCTTCATATTTCTGATTTAATTTCTCTTTAACTTGTGTCCAGTTTTCTAATATGTTTTCATAATTTTCAAATTCAATTATCACGTTTTTAGAATTTACGATGAAAATACATTTTTCGTAAGCAACTCTGCATTCAAGGGCTATTTCTTGTATCACAGAGTCTGGATTTTCAAAATTGACCATGAAATCTTTGGTTGTTACTTCAACTATGTAGTCTAAACTATGTTCTTTTTTAAAATATTTAAGTTCCGTTTTATATGAAATAATGTTTTCTTCGCCATCTTCATCGCCATCAATACTAATTTGAATCTCATATTTACGTTTGAAACCTTCAAAATTAAAATTTATACAATTATTATTTAATTTCAATATTTGTTGTTGCATATAAAATTTTGATTTGAAGTGAGATGTTATATTAAAAGATCTTGAAATGATGACAAAATATTTATCGACAAGAATATGTTTCTCTTGTGATTTGTTCTATAATATTTTTTATTCAATGGCATATCAAAATTTAATTTATTGGAATAATTTTATTATTACTGTTTGCAAAAACTATTTCATGTTTGATGATTTTTGTATTTATTTTTCTAAAACTTCGTATCTCTGCTACACCATATTTTTCAAAATAATCGTTCAAAATTTCACTCGAAAAACCTCCTGGGTCATCTGCATTATCAATAAAGTAGGATGTTTTACTATTTTTTAAGTAAAAAATTGTATTGAAATCAATGACTTCTTTATTTAAAAATATTGAATCTATCCTTTTTTTATGGAATTCAAATAAAATTGATTTTACTTGATTTTGATTTTCAGGTATGTTATCAACAATTGCAGATTGATAGAAAAAAGTTTTTGCCGAGTCTTCGCCTCTGTCATATATTCCTTTACCTGAATGTTTGTTTAACTTTAAAATTTCTGTTTTTTGATTACAAGAAGTTATTGTAAAACAAAAAATAACTATTGCAAAAACTATTTTTCTCATATTTTCAGAAGTTTGATTGCATTAAAATATGGTTAAAATTTTCCTGAAAATGTTTTTTCAAATATTAGTTTTGTTTCATAGTATTCTTTTTGCTAAATTTAGTTTTATGGTATACAAATAAAAAGTAAAAGTTAACTAATGCAATTTTACTATAATCCTTGTAATATTACCAAATTTGAAAAGATAATAATTTATTAGAAACAAATTCATCATACAATATTTGTTCTTTTTTTTGATTTTCAGACATTTGTTGGATAGTCATATCACTCATTCCTCTTGGTGAGTAAAAATATGTTTTGAAAGATGGTTTGTTTTTAATAAAAAAATACTTTTCATCAAATTCATCATCTTCATAAATTCCTCCAAATAATTTCAAAATTACTAATACTATTATTATTGAAAAAACAATTTTCTTTTTTCTAACCATGTCCCATTTCTTTAGGTGATTTAATTTTAAGCTCGGTTCTTAAAGCTTTTACAAAATCTAGTCCATATTCGCCTGGACAACTGCGTTCACCAACATTGTTTTTGAACTCTTTGTGACCACCTAAAACATTAATATTAGGAAACTGTTCTTTCAAAGCCTTTATTAAAGTAATTACAGAAACTAATGCTGCGTGAGTCATATCATTATCACTATCCCACCATTGATGGTCAAAATCAGCCAAAAAAACTATACCAATAACACCTGTATTGTATTTAGTCAAATGCGACCCTTTAACTCCTATAAACCTACCCTCATAGACCTTTCCTGATAAATCTATTCCAAAATGATAGCCAACATCTGCAAATTTATTTTTACCATTTACATGTTCATCTTGAACTTTAGTCATAGTGTCAATTCCATTATTTCCAGAATGATGAATTGCAATGCCAAAATAAATTTTAGATAATTCTGGTATGGCTTGTCTGTCTTGAGTATCTAACCCCGTATTTTTAGCAACCAAACAATATGGTTCAAAAGACCTGTCACTATTAGTTAAGGGTTCATTAGCACCCCATGCCTCACGTCTTATATAGGAAGAATTTAATAATCTTGAATAGTTTCCTTTAGCGTAAGACAAGGGATTAAATTTATAATATGTATTATTTACTTCAAAACCAACGCTCACTTCTTCAATGGCTTTTTTAAAATAAGCATAGACTCTTGCTTTATCACAATCTTCGTTTATGGCAATGCCAATTAATATTGTCTTTTCGTTGTCTTTTGATATTATATTATTAGAGCTAACACCATTCAAGTCCTTAATTTTGCCATCGTCATTTTTTGTTGCCCATTTCAGTAATTTTAATTCTATTTCTGTTGGTTTTCTTGAAGCCGTAGCTTTGTAAGTATAAAAAACTCCCTTGTTAACCACTTTAACCACTTTATCATTTTCGTCAAAAGGTCCTTCAACTTTAGTTATTTTTAAATCGGTTTTTGGTGTGTATGTCTTTGGACTTCCAAAATTAATTCTTCCTGCTTCGCTAGTTTCCGAATTGACTCCTAATGAGTTTTCAACAATATTTTTTTTCGAATATATGTTATGATCTCCACCTGTTGTTTTTGTAATGGAGCCGCCAACGTTTCTGATTCTAGTCATGTTTAGAAAAGTTTAGATTTTTTTGCACTGTTATTTTGCAATTCCCCTTTTGCATGTTTTGCTATTGCGCCTTCTGTACTTGTTGTAATGCCTTCTTTTGAATTTTCAATTCTCCCTTTGTCAGTATGTGATTCTACATTACCCGTTATAAATTCTGAGTAGTTTCCTGTAACATTCATTATACTATCGCCTCCTACAAACATATTGTGTAACATACCAACAGAGGAAATTTTATTAACCCCAGCTGTTTCTGAAATATCTCGTGTTGCTGTACTTATAATGTTCTGTCCTGCTGTCATGCTAATATTTTCTCCAGCATTTACTGTAAAGTTTTTTGGCGCATTCATGCTGATATTTCCTTTTCCGTCCATTAAAACGGTGTTTCCGCTTGGGTCTTCAATAAACACGCTTCCAATGGCGTCGTTCATGATGATTTTTGTTCCTGATCTTGTTTGTATTACTTTTTGGTCGTTGCCTGCCGTGCTGTAATTGCTGGAT
>JANPDC010000086.1:0-16393 GCA_031431275.1 Bacteroidota bacterium | reverse complement strand
TCTCCCCATAAATAACCCAATATTGTTAGAACAAATCCTGTGATTAGCATTTTTTTGAATATAGAAACCTGCGTTTGTGATTGACTCAAAAACAATCCGATTTGCATGCCTATTATTCCTGTGACAATTGCAGGAAAAGTGCTCAAAACACCTTCTGGATCCCACGTTTTTGTTTCGATGTACATGTGATTTGGTAATGAAATTGAATCTACCCAAGCAGCGAAATTTGTAGCAATTTCATAGTTTGGCGCACCAATTCCTGGTACTTGAACAAATGTCATGAGAATCCAATATCCAATGAGTAAAAATGCTGCTGTAACTATTTGAATTTTTTGATTTGCTTTCAAATATAGTATTGAGACAAACAAATACACGATACCTATTCGTTGTAAAACTCCAGGAATTCTAACTTCTGCAAACATTTGTGTATTGTATGCCAATAAAAGCATTATTCCTAGTGTTGAAAAAGTAGCATATGCCTTTGTTTTGAGAGAAAAATTGCCTAAAAGTGCAATAGCAACAATTACTGTTATTGTAAATCTTATGCCTAATAACGGAATTCCCTCTAAACCTAAAAACTCTATTTTACGAAAAAAAGCCAGAAAAAAACCGAGACTAAAAATCCTTGCAGATCGAACCGCAATTTTTAAAATCGAAGTAGCATCGAAAATCTTACTTGGCATAGCAAACGGAATTGCTGTTCCGAGGATGAAAATAAAAAAAGGAAAAACTAAATCTGTCAAAGTACAACCATGCCATTTTGCATGATCGAGTTGAGGATAAATTGCATCCCAACTTCCAGGATTATTGACAATCGTCATGAGAATTATGGTAAATCCTCTAAAAACATCTAGTGAAATGAGACGTTGGTTTTTCATTTTATTTTTTTGTAAAAGTAATTATTTTAAACTTATTATTTCAAAATCATGAAATCAAAATAAACTATTACAATTAAAATTGTATTACAAAAACTTGAAATCAACATAAATTTATCTATTTTTGAAAAAAACAATAACATGGATTTTTATTGGGTTTATGACATTTCAAATTGGTTATTTTTCTTAATTACAGAAGCATTTTTTGTATTATTTTCTTTATTAGGTGCTTTTTTATTTAGCAAATATTTCGAAAAAAAGTTGGGTTTATCTAGCGAAACAAATTCTATTGTTTCTATTTTTTTGGGATTAAGTGGTGTTTTTTATGGAATTACTTTGGGGTTGATTGCTGTTGGAACTTTCGATAATTTCAACAGTACAGAAAGCATCATCAACAACGAATCTAGTTCACTTGGAGCTTTGTATAGCGATGTTTCAATTTTACAAAGTCCAGAAAAAGAAAAACTTAAAAAAATACTGCAAGATTACACTCATTATGTCATTGATGTAGCCTGGCCTATGCAAAAAAAAGGTGAAATCCCAAAAGGAGGTAATTTGATCATTCAAAATTTCGAAGAACAATTAGCCCTTTACGAACCCATAAACTCAAAAGACCAAGTTATTTATTCCAAGTTATTTAATCAATATAATGGTTTGGTAGAAAAACGAAGACTTCGACTCAATTCCATAAACGATGGTTTACCAGCCACCATTTGGCTCGTTTTGTTTTTGGGCGCATTCATCAACATAATGCTGACTTGGCTTTTAGTTATCAATAACAAAAAACTAGATATAATGGTTAATACGCTCATGGGATTATTATTAGGTTCCTTGATTTTCCTGATCGCATCGATGGATAATCCTTTTCGAGGAGAATATTGTGTTTCGTCAGATTCTTTTCAACTTTTGCTAGATGGTTTGATGAAAAAGTAGTGTTTTTTAAATATTTCTACAATTCTAGAAAGAAAAACGTTCAAAAATTTCCTTTTTGACTTCTCTTTTTTACCTTTGCAAGTCGGACTAAAATCCTATCTAAATGAACAAAGACAGCAAAAGGCGCGAAGCATTATTGTATCATGCCAAACCAAAACCTGGCAAAATCGAAGTTGTACCAACAAAGAAGTATGCCACTCAAAGGGATTTATCCCTCGCTTATTCACCCGGAGTTGCTGAACCTTGTTTGGAAATTGCAAAAGATGTAAACAACGTATACAAATACACTGCAAAAGGTAATTTAGTTGCCGTTATCACTAATGGAACTGCCGTTCTAGGACTGGGAAACATTGGACCTGAGGCCTCAAAACCAGTAATGGAAGGAAAGGCACTTTTGTTTAAAATTTTTGCAGATATCGATGTTTTTGATATTGAAGTTGATGCTACAGATATTGATAAATTTGTAGAAACCGTCAAAGCCATTGCTCCTACCTTTGGAGGAATTAATCTTGAAGATATCAAGGCTCCAGAATCTTTTGAAATCGAGCGAAGATTAGTCGAGGAACTCAATATTCCTGTAATGCATGATGACCAACATGGAACCGCCATCATTTCGTCAGCGGCTTTATTAAATGCCTTGGAACTTGCAAATAAAAAAATTGAAACTGTTAAATTAGTGGTTTCTGGTGCAGGATCTGCTGCAATTGCTTGCGCCAATTTGTATGTACTTTTGGGTATAAATCCAAAAAACATCATCATGTTTGATAAAGATGGTGTATTGTCTTCTGAAAGAACAGATTTATCTGATCTTCAAAAAAAATACTCATTTGGAAAACCAAATTGCACTCTTCAAGAAGCCTTGATTAATGCCGATGTTTTCTTGGGGCTTTCTGCACCAAACATACTCACGCCAGAGATGTTACTAGGTATGGCAAATGACCCAATAGTTTTTGCAATGGCAAACCCAGTTCCAGAAATTGATTACAATGTTGCCATAAATACCAGAAAAGATATTATCATGGCTACAGGAAGATCCGATTTTCCTAATCAAGTAAATAATGTTCTTGGATTTCCATATATTTTTCGTGGTGCTTTGGATGTTAGAGCAACAAAAATAAATGAGGCTATGAAAATGGCTGCGGTTAAAGCACTGGCAACATTAGCAAAAATGAATGTTCCAGAACAAGTGAACATTGCCTATGGCGAAACAAAACTAAATTTTGGTCGAGACTATATTATTCCAAAACCTTTTGATCCACGATTAATTTCAATTGTTGCACCAGCAGTAGCGAAAGCAGCCATGGAATCTGGAGTTGCCTTGCATCCTATAACCGATTGGGAAAAATACGAATTCGAACTTTTAGAACGTTTAGGTTCTGATAATAAAATGGTTCGATTACTTACCAATCGAGCAAAAACAGATCCAAAAAGAGTTGTTTTTGCAGAAGCAGATCATTTAGATGTATTGAAAGCCGCACAAATTTCTTTAGAAGAAGGAACTGCAATACCTGTTTTACTGGGTAACAAAGAGTTGATTCTAGAATTGAAAGAAGAAATTGGTTTTGATGCTGATGTAGAAATCATAGACCCAAAAACAAAACAAGAAGATGCTCGTAGATTAGAATACGCTGATATTTTCTTCAAGCAACGTCAACGACAAGGGATTTCTTTGCTCGATGCGCAAAAATGGATGCGCGAACGCAACTATTTTGCTGCAATGATGGTAAAACAAGGAGAAGCCGATGCCTTGGTTACTGGATATTCCAGAAGTTATCCAAATGTGGTAAAACCAATGTTGCAATTGATTGGTAAAGCACCCGGAATTACACTTGTTGCGACTACAAACATGATGATGACCAATCGTGGCCCCATGTTTTTGTCAGATACAGCTATAAATCCAAATCCTTGTGCCGATGATTTGGCAAAGATTGCCTTGATGACTGCAAAAACTGTCAAAATGTTTGGAATTGAGCCCGTAATTGCAATGATTTCTTTTTCAAATTTCGGATCATCCGTAAATCCAAGTGCAGAAAAAGTGAGAACCGCCGTTTCTTACCTACATAAATATTATCCAGATTTAATCATTGATGGTGAATTGCAAACTGATTTTGCACTGAATCCTGAAATGTTAATGAAAAAATTCCCTTTTTCTAAATTAGCAGGAAAAAAAGTGAACACGCTGATTTTTCCTAATTTAGAATCGGCAAATATCACCTACAAATTACTAAAAGAATTATATAAAGTAGAATCGATTGGTCCAATTATGTTAGGAATGGATAAACCTGTTCATATTTTTCAATTGGGTGCTAGTGTCGAAGAAATGGCCAATATGGTTGCCGTTGCTGTAGTAGATGCGCAAGAAAAAGAAAAGCGTTCAAAGGCAAATAGAACTAAATAACTAAAATCAAAATTCGAATCTTTCCTAAAGTTTCAAGAATTTTGTTACATTTGAAAATTACTCAGAAATATGATTGCACACATTCAAGGAAAATTAGTTGAAAAAACACCTACAGAAGTCATCATTGACTGTGGTGGCGTTGGATATCATATAAACATATCACTTCACACCTACTCACTTTTACCAAATTCAGATCATATAAAACTGTTTACTTATCTTCAAATTAAAGAGGATTCACATAGTTTATTTGGTTTTGTTGAAAAATCAGAACGCGAAATTTTCAAAATGTTACTTTCAGTTTCAGGAATCGGAGCAAGCATTGCAAGAACCATGCTTTCCTCATTAGATCCAAAACAAATTATTCATGCAATTGCAAGTGCAGATGTTGTTACAATTCAATCAATTAAAGGAATTGGGAACAAAACTGCACAACGAGCCATTTTAGATTTAAAAGACAAAGTGTTAAAACTATACGATTTAGATGAAGTTTCGATGACTCAAAGCAATACAAACCGAGAAGAAGCGTTATCTGCTTTAGAGGTTTTAGGTTACATTAGAAAATCATCAGAAAAATTAGTTGATAAAATATTAAAAGAAAATCCAGAGGCAACAACGGAAAACATCATAAAATTAGCATTAAAAACATTATAATAATTGAAGAATACTCCCAAATATATGATGCGAATTAGTGTCTTTATGATACTGCTTCTATCAAGTCTAAAAATTCAAGCACAAGTTGATCAACCTCGTGATACGATTGGTTACAACAAAGGAAAAATCGCAATTGGAAATCCACCAACAATTGTTGACAGTTACACTTACGACCCAATTTCTGATAAATACATTTACACCAGTAAAGTAGGCACTTTTAATGCCAATTATCCTTTGATATTGACCCGAGATGAATATGAAAAATTGGTTCTCAAAGAAGCAATGAGGAAGTATTTTAGGGGTAAAAATGATGCTATTGATGGAAAAAAAGAAGGAAGCGAAGCCAAGAAAAAAGATTTATTACCAAGATTTTATGTGAATTCGGGCTTTTTTGAGTCTATTTTTGGAAGTAACACCATTGATGTAAAACCAACAGGATCTGTGGAAGTTGATTTTGGTGTTCGATACACCAAACAAGACAATCCAATACTTTCACCAGAGAATCGTTCTGCAACAACTTTCGATTTTAATCAAAGAATTAGCGTTGGATTGCAAGGAAAAGTGGGCACACGATTGTCTGTTAATGCCAATTATGATACACAATCTACATTTGCATTTCAAAACCTCATCAAACTCGAATTTGCTCCAAATGAAGACGATATTCTTCAAAAAATTGAAGTAGGTAATGTGAGTATGCCTTTGAGTGGCTCTTTGATTCGAGGAGCTCAAAGTCTTTTTGGAGTTAAAGCGCAATTACAATTTGGTAAAACCACTGTAACAGGAGTTTTTTCAGAACAAAAATCTCAAACCAGAACTGTTACTTCTCAAAATGGTGGAACAGTTCAATTATTTGATATTTTTGGTCTTGATTATGATGCCGATAGACACTTTTTTATATCTCAATATTTCAGAAATAAATACGATTCAAGTCTACGAAGTTATCCCGTAATTGATAGTAGAGTTCAAATCACACGAATGGAAGTTTGGGTTACAAACAGACAAAATCGAGTGAGTACCACAGAGAATAATTCTAGAAATATAATTGCCCTTCAAGATTTAGGAGAAGCGCAATTGACAGGTTTTAATGACCCTCAAATTGTTGGAAATAATTCGCTTTTAATTCCCAATTTCTTTGGAATAACCCAAGTTGACGAACCAACAAAAAACTCAAATAACAAATACGACCCTGCTCTGATTCCGCTTGGAACTGGAATATTAAACCAAAACATACGTGAAATATCAACCATAAATTTAGGTTTTACAGGTTTTCCGTCTGGACAAAATCCTAGTGAAGGTCGTGATTACTCAAAATTAGAGAATGCCAGAAAATTAACTGCAAACGAATATACTTTTCATCCACAACTAGGCTATATTTCCTTGCAACAACGTTTAGCAAATGATGAGGTATTAGCGGTTGCTTATCAATACACCATTGGAGATCAATTGTACCAAGTTGGAGAGTTTGCAAACGATGGCGTAAATGCAACAAATGTGGTTGCTGGGATTCCTCAAACTCAAAGTTTAGTTCTTAAAATGCTTAAAAGTAATTTAACAAATGTAACCCAACCATTGTGGAACTTGATGATGAAAAACATTTATCAGATACAAGGTGCATTTCAATTACAGCCACAAGATTTCAAATTTAACATTGTCTATAGCGATCCATCGCCTTTAAATTACATAACACAAGCACCAGCCGCAGGACTTCAGCCATCGATTCCGCTTCCTGCAAACGTTGAACAAACGCCTCTTATAAAAGTATTTAATGTTGACAAACTAAACTCTACAAACGACCCACAAGTTGGTGGAGATGGTTTTTTTGATTTTATTCCTGGTTTGACAGTTGACACCCAAAACGGAAGAATTATATTTACAACCGTAGAGCCATTTGGAAAATATTTATTTGAAAAACTTCGAACAAGTCCTTCTGAAAATTATTTTGATCCGTTGCAAGGAACGCCTTCCTACAATGCAAATCAGTTCAAATATGTTTTTCGAAGTATGTATACTGGAACTGCAACCGCTGCTTTGCAAGATGCAGAAAGAAATAAATTTCAACTCAAAGGAAAATTCAAATCAACAGGAGGAGACGGAATTTCTCTTGGTGCTATAAATGTACCCAAAGGATCAGTAGTAGTTACTGCAGGTGGAAGGGTTTTAACAGAAGGTGCTGATTATACCGTAAATTATCAACAAGGTCGGGTACAAATTTTAGATCCCGCTTTGCAAGCTTCAAATACTCCAATTCAAGTCTCTGTCGAGAACAATTCAATATTTGGGCAGCAAACAAGACGTTTTGTAGGAGTGAATGTTGAACATAAATTCTCTGATAAATTTTTACTTTCAGGTACCTTTTTAAAAATGACTGAAAGACCATTTACTCAAAAAACCAACTATGGACAAGAATCTGTAAATAATTCTATTTTTGGATTTAATGGAAATTATGCTTCTGAAATTCCTTTTCTAACTCGAATGGTAAATAAATTACCAAACATGGATACCGATGTTGCATCCAATCTTTCTATTCGAGGCGAAGTAGCATTTTTGAAACCAGACACACCCGAAGGAGACAAATTCGAAGGAGAATCTACTGTATATGTTGATGATTTTGAAGGTACTCAGTCCACTATTGACATGAGAGCGCCAAATGCTTGGGCATTATCCAGTACTCCAAAATGGGAAAGTATAGTTCCTGTCACTGATTATGCAGATTTTGGTGCTTCTGCTATTGATTTGTCTTATGGTTACAAAAGAGCAAAAATAAATTGGTATACCATCGATCCAACTTTCTATGCACAAAGACCTTCGGGAATTTCTGATTCTGATATGTCTTTGAATAAAACCCGCCGCATTTTCTCATCAGAATTGTATCCTGCCACAGACATTGCTCAAGGACAAACCACAGTGATAAACACATTAGATTTATCATATTACCCAACAGAACGAGGACCATACAACAACAATCCACTTGCTTCTGGATTAAATATTTTACCAACACCAAATCTGAATTTTGGGGGAATCACTCGTGCAATTAGTTCCACAAATTTTGAACAAGGAAATGTTGAGTTCATTCAATTTTGGGTTTTAGATCCTTTTGCTACAGGAACCGGTCAGCCTATAGAAACTACATCAGCACCTGGAAAAGTATTTTTTAACCTTGGAGAAGTATCAGAAGATGTTTTACAGGATGGAAAAAAACAATACGAAAACGGATTACCATCTTCAAATTCATCATCGATTACAATTCCATCAATTTGGGGAAAAGTACCTTCATCGCAATCTCTAATTTACGCTTTCGACACTAACGAAGGAAATCGTTCTTCTCAAGATGTTGGTCTTGATGGTTTGACAGATGGAGAAGAATCTAGTATTTACACAAATTTTGCTGGATTGGCAGATCCTGCTGCAGATAATTATCAATATTTTTTAAACGCTACAGGAAATAGTGTTACTGGAAGGTATAAAAACTATAATAATCAGCAAAACAATTCACCAGTAAATATTTTGAATGACGATAGAGGAAACTCTACCTTACCAGATGTTGAAGATTTGAATCGTGATAACACCATGAATACCATAAATGCTTATTATGAATATAGCATTGATGTAAAACCAGGGGTTGCGATTGGTGACAAATATGTAAATGATATTAGAACAATAACTGATATTCAATTGCCTAACGGATCCACTTCGACTGCTCGTTGGATTCAGTATAAAATTCCAATTTCAAATCCTGAACATGTAATTGGTGGAATCTCAGACTTTCGTTCTATTCGTTTTATGAGAATGTTCATGACAGGATTCACTAGCGATATTACGCTTCGATTTGGTTCTTTAGATTTAGTTCGTGGTGAATGGAGAAGATACCAAAATTCATTAGATATCACAGATATTAATCCAAATGATGATGGTACAAATTTAGATATTCTATCGGTTGACATTCAAGAAAACGGGCAACGCCAACCTATAAATTATGTTTCTCCACCAGGCGTCGATAGAGAAGAATTGTACAACAACAATTCTGTAATCCGTCAAAACGAACGTGCCTTGGCTTTGCGAATTTCAGATCAAGGATTACAACCTGGAGATTCAAGAGGAGTTTTCAAAAATGTGAGTGTGGACATGAGACAATACAAAAACTTGAAAATGTTTTTTCATGCAGAAGCGCTTCCGATTGCTACAAATCCTTTGCCGTTGCAAAACGATGAAATGGTTGGTTTTATTCGATTTGGAAATGATTTTACCGAAAATTTCTATCAAGTAGAAATTCCTTTAAAAGTTACATCCGAAGGGGCTTCAACAGCAGAACAAGTTTGGCCAGAAGAAAATAAAATGGATTTGTCTTTAGCCTTGCTCACGCAACTAAAAATACTTGGAATTAGCAATGCTTTTCCACCAGATGCTGACGGAATTAGATTCAGAAATGAAGAAGTATTGAATCCAGATGCAATCAACAAACCCAACAAATTAAGATTAGGAATTAAAGGAAATCCAAATTTTGGATTCGTTCGAAACCTAATGGTCGGTGTAAAAAATAGATCAACGGGAAGAATAAAAGGAGAAGTTTGGTTTAATGAACTCCGTTTATCTGGTATTGACAACAAAGGAGGAATGGCTGCTGTGATGTCTTTAGACACGAATCTTGCCGATTTAGCAACAATTTCCGCAACAGGAAAAATTAGTACTATTGGCTTTGGAGCCTTAGAACAAGGAACTAATGAGCGTAGCAGAGAAAACCTGAAACTATACGATATTGTTACAAATATAAATCTTGGAAAACTGTTGCCAAAAAAATGGGGAATCACATTGCCTTTTAACTATGGTGTTGGAGAACAAATCATCACCCCAAAATACGACCCTTTTAATTTAGATATCGAATTAGACCAATTAATTGATGTTACACCAAATCAGGCAACAAAAGACAACCTGTTGAATCGTGCTATTGACTATACAAAAAGAAGTAGTATCAATTTTATTGGAGTAAGAAAAGAAAAAATTGGAGATAAAAAAGCACATTTTTATGATCCTGAGAATCTAACATTATCTTATTCTTACAATGAAATGTTGCATCATGATTTTGAAATCGAAAGTCTAATTGATCAACAATCAAAAACATCTGTTGACTATACTTTTGCGTTTCAGCCAAAAGCAGTTGAGCCGTTCAAGAATACTAAATTCATGAAGAAAAGTTCGTATTGGAAATTGTTAAGCGATTTTAATTTCAATTATTTACCAACAAATATTTCATTTAGTACAAACATCAATAGAAATTATAACAGACAACAATTCAGGCAAGTTGATGTAGAAGGTTTGGGACTTGAACCTTTGTTTAGAAGAAATTATACGTTCAATTATAATTATGGATTTGGATATAATTTAACCAAAAATTTAAAATTAAACTACACGGCAACATCCAATCATTTTGTTCAAAATTTCTTAGATGAAAATAAACGTCCTATTGACAGTAATACGATTTGGACAGATTATTGGAACATTGGTCAACCAAATCAACACAGTCAACAATTGATTCTGAACTATGAATTGCCTATCTCAAAAATTCCTGTTTTTAGTTTCATAAAATCAAATTATACTTACACTAGTAATTATGCTTGGCAACGTGCCTCAGAAGCATTGTCGTCTTTCCAATCCTCTGATGGGTCGACCTATAATTTAGGAAACACAATACAAAATTCAGGAATTCATAAATTGAATACTGTTTTTAATTTTGATACTTTTTACAGATACATTGGGTTAACCAAAAAAACAGGTCCGCCACAACCAAAGGTTCCAAAAACGCTACCTAAACCAGGAGAAAAAATTGTTGCAGTTGCAAAAGTTGCTTCAAACGATGGAAATTTATTTACGAACGGTTTGATTGGTGTACTGACTTCTATCAAAAATTTTCAATTGGATTATACTCAAAATAGCGGAACTGTACTTCCGGGTTATTTACCAAGCGTAGGATTTTTAGGTTCTTCAAGACCATCTGTTGGTTTTGTTCTTGGCTTGCAAGATGATGTTCGAGAAACGGCTGCAAGAAATGGTTGGTTGACACTTTACAAGGATTTCAATCAGAATTTTACTAAGGTTACGACCAAAACATTGAGTTATTCCTCGAGTATAGATTTATTTCCAGATTTCAAAATTGATTTAGTTGGTAATCGAACCTATGCGGACAATTACATTGAGCAATATGATGTTACCGATGGACTTTATAACTCTCGATCTCCACGAAATACAGGAAATTTTGCGATTTCTACAACGATGCTAAAAACGGCATTTAAAGTGAGTGATGAATTAGTATCATCTTCTTTTTCAGATTTTAGAAATAACCGAATTATCATCGCAAATAGACTTGCAGAAGAACGAGGAATTGACCTTACAAATCCTGCAAACAGAGACGCATCTGGTTTTCCGGTTGGGTTTGGTAAAAACAGTCAGGCTGTTTTGCTTCCCTCCTTTCTCGCTGCATATACTGGTTTTTACACTTTAAAAAAGGATGATGATGCCAAATCAATTTCGCTAGGCGCCTTTAGAGACATTCCAATTCCAAACTGGAACGTAAAATATGGAGGTTTTATGCGTTATGGATTTTTTAAAGATAGATTCAAACGTTTTTCAATTCAACATGCTTACAAATCGAGTTATACGATTAATTCATTTAGATCGAATTTAGAATATAGTTTAAACCCAACTGGGAAAGATATTGGTGGAAACTTCTTGAATAAAACATTGATTTCAAACATCAACTTAGTGGAACAATTCAATCCGTTAGTTCGATTGGATTTTGAAACTAAAGGTTCTTTTAAAATTCTTGCTGAAATGAAAAAAGACCGAGCATTATCGATGAGTTTTGACAATAGTTTGTTGACCGAAGTAAAAGGAATTGAATATGTTTTTGGAATTGGATATCGAATCAAAGATGTTTCAATTAGTTCAAAGTATGCGGACAATCCAACTGGAGTTGTGAAAAGTGACATCAACATTCGGGCTGACTTTTCAAAAAGAAATAATAAAACTATTGTTCGACATTTAGATTATGATGACAATCAAGTTGTTGGAGGACAAGATTTGTGGTCTGTGAAAGTCACAGCAGATTATGCTTTTAGTAAAAATCTAACCACTATTTTCTTTTACGATCATTCTTTCACTCAAGCTGTTATTTCGACCTCATTTCCGTTAACGAACATTCGATCTGGATTTACCATTCGATATAGTTTTGGAAATTAGAGGAAACTAATATTACAACATATTAAAGGTTATTTCAAATTAACCTTTGTACTTTTGTGCTGAAATCAATTTGATAATTCATTCTAAACCTAAAATCTCATCATAATGTTAAAAGGATTTTTTAATGTTCCAAAAGCGGTAAATGAACCCGTAAAATCATATGCTCCAAATTCGCCCGAAAAAGCAAAAGTTTTAGAGGCTTATAAAAAAATGTGGAACGAAACTATTGATGTTCCTTTGTATATTGGTAACGAAGAAATTCGAACAGGAAATACGCGCAATATGTCTGCGCCTCACGATCATAAACATGTTGTGGGAACCTATCATTTAGCCGAAAAAACGCATGTAGAAAAAGCCATTGCTAATTGTTTAGAGTCCAAAACCAAATGGGCAAACATGGCTTGGGAACAACGTGCTGCCATTTTCTTGAAAGCTGCTGAATTAATTGCAGGTCCCTATAGAGCCAGAATCAATGCTGCGACTATGATTGCACAATCTAAAAATATTTTTCAGGCAGAAATCGATGCTTCTTGTGAATTGATTGACTTTTTACGTTTCAATGTGGAGTTCATGACGCAAATATATTCTGACCAACCCAAATCAACTTCTGATACTTGGAACCGTTTAGAATATCGTCCTTTAGAAGGTTTTGTATATGCTGTGACACCATTTAATTTTACAGCAATTGCGGCTAATTTACCAGCAAGCGCTGCCATGATGGGAAATGTTGTGGTTTGGAAACCCAGTGATAGTCAAGTATTTTCAGCAAAAATAATTATAGATATTTTCAAAGAAGCAGGTTTGCCAAACGGAGTTATTAATGTTGTTTTTGGTGATCCGGTAATGATTACTGATACTGTTTTGGCAAGTCGCGATTTTGCAGGAATACATTACACGGGTTCGACTTTTATATTCAAAGAAATTTGGAAGAAAATTGGCGAAAATATTCACAGTTACAAAACCTATCCAAGAATTGTTGGTGAAACGGGTGGAAAAGATTTTATTGTTGCTCATCCTAGTGCCAATGTGAAACAGGTTGTAACCGGAATTGTTCGTGGGGCTTTTGAATTTCAAGGGCAAAAATGTTCCGCAGCATCAAGGGCTTATGTTCCAAAGAGTTTGTGGGATGAGGTAAAATCTCAAATCATTGTTGATACAAAATCAATGAAAATGGGATCGCCTGAAGATTTTGGAAATTTTATTACTGCCGTAATTCACGAAGGTTCCTTCGATAAATTGGCAGGTTATATTGACCAAGCCAAGAACGATGCTGATGCTGAAATTATTGTGGGTGGAAATTACGATAAATCGAAAGGTTACTTCATTGAACCCACGGTTATTGTTACCACTAACCCGCATTATACGACTATGGCTACTGAACTTTTTGGACCAGTAATTACAATTTTTGTGTATGAAGATGAAAACTGGGCAGAAACATTAAAATTAGTAGATCAAACCTCAGAATATGCTTTGACAGGTGCTATTTTTAGTCAAGATCGCTACGCCATTGAAGAAGCCACCGTGGCTTTGCAGAACGCGGCTGGAAATTTCTATATCAACGACAAACCAACAGGCGCAGTGGTTGGAATGCAACCTTTTGGTGGAGCAAGAGCATCTGGAACAAATGACAAGGCAGGTTCTGCATTGAATTTGTTGCGCTGGTGTTCCCCAAGAACCATCAAAGAAACATTTGTAACGCCTGAGGATTATCGCTATCCGTTTTTGGGAGAATAAAGAAACAAAATACTAAACCCGATTTTCGGGTTTTTTTGTACAAAATTTTGAAAGTAATTTGGTGTTTTGAAATGTTTTGAATTCGAAAATGTTGAGGTTTGACTATAATTTTAAGTTTATGAAATTAAAATACTACTGACATTCTAACATATCTATTATGGTTTCGTCCTTCTTTTGTTTTATTTGTATCTGTTGGATATTTATCTTTGAGATCAATGATTTTGATTCTATCTGTCGAAATACCATAGTACATGAAAATTTTCTCAACATTTTCAGCACGAATTGAATTTAGGTTTCGATTTTTCTTATATGCAATACTATCTGAATGAGTTTTTAAGATTAATATACTTTTTGGTAAATTATAAAGCAATCCTAAATAATAATAAATATCACTAATTGTGTTTAATGGAAAGTCACAATTTTCATTAAAATACAATTCTGTAGGTGGGCAGTATAGAACCCTTAATCTAGTTTCGTCTTTTGAATATTTTTGGTCAATTACTTTATTTGCTGATTCTGTAATATACTTTTTCTCATCGATTGTCAATTCTTTTAAATCAGACAAATCTCTACACTCTTCCTCTTTAAATTGAGCATTAATAGTAATGCAATTAAAAAAAATAATTAGAAATATTATTATGGTTAGTTTTTTTCTCAATTACTTAGATATTTTTTACTTGTCATCAGTTGGGAATTTGGTTAACTAAATGTATAAATTAAAAACCGAACTTGCAAGTACAAAACCAACTTTAAAGTTTGCCGAAAACCCCAATTGCACCAAACCGCTGTTGTGCGATGTAATAACATTTATTAAATATCGGATAAATCAGGTAATTTTTCATAAAACTTATCAATTGATTCTGGTTTTGATATTAACCAAAGCATTTCTTCTTTTTCTATTTCGATATAAATTTCTATTGCTTTTAATGCATACTTTCTTGCTTCTATTTTATTCCCTATTTTATTTTCTAATTGTGCGGTTAACTCATAATAACTAAATTTATCTTCATTCTCACTTAAATCCCCACCTGTTATTTCGTAATTTTTTATAAGTTCCAATGCTTCAGAAAATCTTTCGACTTGGTTTTTTAATAGAATTATTTCAGCGAGTTGTAAATCAGCCTTTCTAATTATTCCTATTCTTTTATTTTTTGAATAAAAATCAATTATTTGAATTAAATATTTTTCAGCAGTTTCAAAATCTGCTTTTTTTATATAATATTCACTTAAAATTTCTCGAACTGAAATCAAATAAAAAGTTTCTTCAGCAAATTCAGTTAAAATATACTCTAATATTCTTATGCCAGCATTCTGTGCTAATAAATCAGAACTTTTTAACCAAATATCGCTTTGTATTTTTAAAATATCTAACTTATAGTTGTTACTTTTTGAAGTTAATTGATTAAAAAGATTTACTTCAATCTCATTACTCCAATTTTCGTTTTTAAACCAATCTATCATAACGACTATATTTAGGGTTCTTAAGCTTTTCAGGTTTTCAAAATTATATCGCACAAAGTCTCGTGGCTTGGCGTCAGTTGGGGATTTGGTTAACTAAATGTATTGATTTAAGACCGAACTTGCAAGTACAAAACCAACCTATGAGTTTGCCTAAAACCCCAATTGCTCCAAACTGCTGTTGTGCGATGTAATAATCTTTACTTTGCATTATTTACTAACATTAAACTAATTTGCTCTGGTGTGAATATGCTAAGATAACTATCATTAAGTTTTTGACCGTTTTTTTGAATACTTAACAATAAACTTTCAATTATTGACGTAATAAGTATTTCTATTAAGTTTAACTTTTCTACTGAAAATGAATTCTGCTTTAGTTGACTAAATCGTATTTCTTTTTGCTCTAAACTTCCCATTTTAGGAATTATCATAAAGGCAATTCCAACTTCACTTTCTGTATCGCCACGATGTGCAATAAATTGGTGACGTAAATTCATTAAATAATTATGAGTTTCCATATTTTGTTCGTTATTGACAAAAAGATGATTTGGTTCTAATTTTGAATTACTATTTTGAGAACCATCTGTAAAACATTTCCCATATAATGCAATCAAAGAATAAGTTAAACTTGATTTTATTGTGTGAGATTTTTCGTTTCTTAAAATATTTATATATTCTAGTAATAATTCTAAATCTTCTTTCATTGAACAATATGCAATAAATTTTTTTGATAAAAACCCCGGAATTGTTAAAATTAAATATTCTTCGGAATATTGTTCCTGTGCCTTCTTCAATAAATCAATTAATCTTTCTGTTTTCTTTTCCATATTTGTTATTTTGTAGGTTTTGCGAAATTATATCGCACAACGTCTCGTGGCTTGGCGGCAGTTGGGGATTTGATTAGCCAAATGTATAAATTAAAGACCGGACTTACAAGTACAAAACCAACTTTAAAGTTCGTCTAAAACCCCAATTGCAACAAATCGCTGTTAACTTTTGTGTTTTATTTTTCTTTAAAATGAAATTTATTTAATATTAATTCATTCTCATTTTTTAAACCGTTATAAGTTAATTCCTCTATAACATCCAAAATTTTGCCATCTTCTTTAACTTC
>JANPDC010000085.1:0-40954 GCA_031431275.1 Bacteroidota bacterium | reverse complement strand
CATTGATAAAAATGTTTTATTTTTTAAATTTTATTATTTTTAAATTTTTCGTCTAAAAATAGATATTTAGATAAATCAGGACGAATTTGGATAATTCAGGACAAATTTTCGTTGATGATTTTGCTTTAAAAACTATGTTTCCTATTTTGCATTGTAATGTTTTGATATGAATTGATAAAATATATGACAAAAAACGTATCAAATATTTTTTAGTTTTAAAAAATAAAAAAACAGATTTACTTGGTGATTTAGGTACAAACTGATTACAAAGTTTTATCTTTTTTCGTTGAATTGTTTTATTTACAAAATTAATTTCGTAAAAAGTTTTAACTTACTTTGGTTTTTATGTTAGCAATTTTTTCATGCTTAAATATTTACCAATTTTTCATGCAATACATCGGAAACCATTTGCATTGCAATTCTTTGCTCTTGGGTTTTTTCCTCTCTTTCCCATTGACAGTAAAAAAGAAGTATGACCGTTTGTGTAGGAGAAAGTGTAAGGTTCAATACCCGCTTTTTGCTTTCAATCTTTGTCCTGAAAATGTAAAACATACTTTAAAGCGTATCGATGACAATAATAGCATTGCAATAGTTTTGATAATCCTTGCAATGGAATTGCAGTAGTTTTAATAATCCTTGCAATGGAATTTCAATAGTTTTAATAATCATTGCAATGGAATTGCAATTGTTTTCACGTTGTCTTTCAATGATTTTTTCATTATTAAATCAGGGAGTTTTTCGATGTATTGAATAGGTAAATTCTTTTCTACATAATCAAACAATTGCGTGTAAGTAACTTTGTTTTTAAAAAAGCGGTTAATTGCCGTTTCACACTTTTTAGCGTGGTTAATGGTTTCTTTTCGTCTGACCGCATTGCATTCCTGTTTTTTCTTCAGTACATCATATTTGGCAATAGATAACAAATGTTCGTTCCACTTTGCTTTCGTATATTCAAAACCCACCTCTTTTGACGTTTTGCGGGTCATATCAAAATAATCGTAGGGAAATAATGGCGGGAACTGATTCTTTATAAACCATTTTCTAGCCCATTCGATGCGCCAACGCATCTGCTGTATTTCGTCCACCAACACACTTTTGTTAAAACTAGTACCCGTAAAGGCAATCCATTTGTTTTGATAATACAGCGTAATTGCCTTCTTCCAACTACCCGCAAAAGGCGTAGAAAATCGGTAAATTTTAGAAATAGATTTAAAGAAATCCTGTAGCGCCAGTTCCCTGAACTCGTCATTGTTTAGCGTTCCCGAAAAGGCTTCTTTGAACAAATAACGAATGTCAATCGGCTTGTAATTCAGATACTCCCCATTGGCAAGGTTAACCGCCAACTCCTGCGGGTGGACAATCAGGGCATGTAATTTTTCAGATAAAGTATTTTGAACTTTAAGAGTTTTTGCGCCCGCCCCCTGGTTTGAAATCGCTTCTTTGCTGGCATGTGTTCCAGTAGAAAAAAATAAATGAGAAGGCGTGAGGGCATCGCCCGAACTCCTTATGTCTTGAGAAATGTTTTCAACATTCTCTTTCATTTGATATTCATTTAATAGTGTTCTAGTATTCTCATTGTTATCAGGTAAAAGATTCCAAAACACAGATTTAAGTTGCTTGTTATCAGCGTTTTTTAATTTTGAGGTTTTGATGTCCAAAACCACCAAAATTTCAGGGTTGATATGCACTTCAACAGGCTTGTTTTGACCTGCAAAATGATATTCCGTAAATACACCCGCTTCTTCGAGTCTTTGTCTGTGATTGCGTACCGTTTTAGTACAAATATTGATACTGTGTATTTCTTTTCGCTTTAATTGGGTAACTAAAAAAGAATTTATTTTAAACTCCTGAATAGGGCGTTTAGCCGTAATGCCCGACTTGATGAATTTTTCATTGCGTTTCATCAATTGCGAATTGTACAGATGCAACAGATTTTGAAAAACAATTTCTGTAGCATACTTCACGCTTTGGATTTTCTTTTTCTCCACAATCAAACCGTAATCCTTGCAGAACTCGGTTACAGCCTCATTATAGGCTCTTGGTTTTAAGTTTTTCTTATTTAACACAAATACATTTCTAAATGCTATTTGAACTTCATTAAGTAGGGTTTCCTTGCAAAATTGTGCTACAGAAACATTGTGTAACTCAATAAGTTCGTTTTCTGCATGAGTCTTGAAATTATAACTAGCAATATACTTTCGGTAATTATCCATAGTCGTTGAAAAGGCTTCTTCAATAATGGCAGGATAAACCGCAATGATTCGGTTCTCCAATTGCAATGTGTTATTTTCTATTGCAATGGTTTGTTCCATTTGCTTTTTAGCCTCTGTATTGCCAAAACCAAAAAGATTGGAGGCAAGAGAAAAAACTTTATCGTCTAATCTTGGGTTTGAATGGGTTTTCATAGTTTATATTTTTAACCTTTCGGCAAGGCGCTAAAATGCGCCTGTGCGTCAAGGGAATTCAGCGTATTGCTGTTTATGTATCGTGTTATTGCAATGCTTTAAATAAAAATTGCAATGCCATTGCAATGATTTTGATAACAATTGCAATAGCATTGCAATCATTTGAACCTTTTGAACCTTTTGGCAAAGCACTATAATGTAACTGTATATCAATAAAATAAAGAATATTTGTCATTGGGTATCTTTATTTATGTTTAACTTTTAGTTTAATAATTGCAATGCTATTGCAATTATTAAACTAAAAATTGCAATGGATTATGATTTAACTTATCTGAACATAAAAACCACTTTTTCCATCTAACCCTATCCAAGAATTAAATCATACAAATAAGGTTTTTTAACTTCAACAAGTTCAGACTATATTTCATAAAAAGCAAAAAAAATAACGGTGCAAAACAATGCAATCCAAAGCATTAGAGTGAAATTTTACGATTTGATGTGAAAAATTTGGAACGGGAACGTCATGGTCGGGGTTAAAACGAGAAATTATTTACTGTTTTCAAGTTTAATTTTTCTTTTTTGAAGAGATAAAAACATTGCAATTTTCTTTTTTAATTATTGCAATGTTTTTATGTAACTTATGTTGAAATAGGTTTATAAATAAAGTAAAAAGCAAACTTATTCTTGGATTAATCTTTTAAGTAAACTTAAAACAGCATTAATCCAAATCGATAAACTAAAACCTTTCGAGACAAAGTGTAAATTTTTTTAGGAAGATAGACAGTACTTAATTTTGTAAAAAATTGCATTGCAATTATATTGCAATGATTTACTAATCTGTAATTTATGTGATTTTATGAAGTTTAAGCGTCAATGACAATGGCATTACAATGATTTTTGAGATAATTGCAATGATTTATGAGATAATTGCAATGCCATTTCAACTGTTTTCAATAAATAAAATCATCAACAGCCTTATCGAGTTCCTCCCCCAAAATCTTGGCATAAATTTGAGTAGTTCGAATATCCCTGTGATCCATTAACTTTGAAACGTGTTCAATTCTCATGCCATTATTCAAAGCATTAGTAGCAAAACTGTGTCGGCTCAAATGAAAAGAGACGTGAACAGGTAATTTTAAAACCTTTGCAATTCTTTGAATTTGAAAATTAGCAGCTTTATTTTTCGTTTGGGTGAATTCAAATCGGTACTCGTCATTTTTTAAAAATAAATTTCCATTGGTTACGATTGGAAAAACAAAGTCGTCTGGCTGTGAGTTTGGTTTTTGATATTTTTTAATAATATCCAAAGCCACCTGACCAATTTTAAACTGATGCCATCTTCCTGTTTTACGAATCATTTTTTTGATGCGTGATTCTGCTTCATTGAACTGTTTGTTTTGAATTTCCAACACATCACTAAAACGCAATCCTCCTGCATAAATGGCAAATATGAACATATCCCTGTAAATGCAATTGAGCGAACCCTCTACAGCCTCATACTCCATTAAAGCCTCGATTTGCTCCTTTTTTAAAAACAGTCTTTCAGCAGTATCTTTCTTTAAATTCAATTTACTAAACGGATACATATATTCAGGGATTATATCTTCTTTAATGGCTTGTTTGAACATGATTGCTAATACCATAACAGAGTATCGTTGTGTTGTTGCGCCGTTCTTTGAGGTATTGGACATATGCGCTATAAAATCAACTAAAAGAGAAACGGTAATATCATCAAAATAAACCTCCTTTGTGCCTACCCATTTTTCAAATTTATTAAGGTAGTGCATATAGTTTTTATAAGTGCTTATTGATTTGCTTCCTTTCATTTTTTCACAATGCTGGCGGGAATAATCAAAAAAATTAGGAACATGTTTCCCTTTAATGGCATTTTTTAATTTATTAGCAGAAACTGTTTTTACCTTTCGTTCCAAATCCGCAACCAATCCCTCTGCATCAGCGATTTTTTGAGCAATAGAAGCATTCATTCTGGCACTATTGAGATGGTTCTTTTTTACCCTCTGTTTGGCTTCGTCCCATTCACTCTCTTTAAGTTTCAATCCAACAGAAATAAATTTGGCTTTTCTGTCTTTGATAACTCTAATATACAAAGGGCAATGACCCGCTTGGTCTTGTTGATGAACCCTTAAAATTAACTTAATAGAAGCCATAAATTGCAAGAATTAAAAAGTTATGCTATATTTACAAAACGAAGCAAACAAGTGAAATTAGAGAAAACAAAATCATTCATTTGAGTGCATCGCAAAACAAAAGTACAACAAATGGTACAACAAAACAAGCATTATATTGCTTTATTTTGCACTCATTTGAATTATAAATTTTCATAAAATGAATAAATACAGTACTTTAGACGTAAATTGAAACGTAGAATAGTATAGTTGAAACAACAGCGGTTTGGCGCAATTGGGGTTTTAGGCAAACTTTAAAGTTGGTTTTGTACTTGGAAGTTCGGTCTTAAATCGATACATTTGGCTAACCAAATCCCCAACTGACACCAAGCCACGAGACTTTGGCAGTAATCTTGCCGCAAAAACCGCAAAAAATTAAATTACATAAAATTTTATAGATTTCATTTATGACAATGATAAGTAGATTGGGATTTAAACCAACCAAAATAAATAATATAAAATCTGAATTGCTGAAATCAACAAGTGAAATTACAATCGTAATTCCAGTTAAAAATAATCAAAATGGAATTGAATTATTTTTAGAACAATTTTTCAAAACTCATAAATCAGAAAATTATCCAAAAGAAATAATAATAGTTGACAATAATTCAAAACCAAGTTTGAAAATTGAAACTAAAATTTATCCTATTTCTATAAAAATTTTTAGTTGCTCAAAAATTGGACCAGCAAGCGCAAGAAATTTTGGCGTTGAAAATGTAAAATCTGAATGGATACTTTTTACTGACAGTGATTGTATTCCTACTGAAAATTTACTAACTGGGTATTTGCAAAACCAAAATTATTCTATTGGCTATGCTGGAAATATTATTTCTGAAAGTCAAGATTTAATTTCAAAGTACTACGATGATCAAGAAATATTAATTCCACCAGAAGTTTATCAAAATGGAAAAAAATCAAGGCCAGATTATCTGGTAACTGCAAATTGTTTAGTTTGGAAAAAAGCGTTTGAAATTGTCGGAGGATTCAATGAAGAAATTAAAATTGCTGGAGGTGAAGATATTGATTTGGGTTTTAAACTTTTAAATATTGGTGAACTTTCATATGCCTTTGAAAGTGTTTCAAAACATAATTTTGGTGGTGGAATTTCCGATTTTAAAAATAGATTTATTAGATATGGGTTTGGAAACAAAATAATAAGTGAAATTTATAATTTAGATTTAGAACCAAAATTATTTAAACCAAATAAAAAAACAATAGTAAATTATTTATTAGCATATTTGCAGTATAAATGGTTGAGAAAGGGTTACAAAATGAAAGAAAATAATAGAAAAAAGACTACTGCCAACAGCGCCTTGGCGCAATTTGAGTTTTAAGCAAACTCATAGGTTGGTTTTGTACTTGCAAGTTGGTTTTTAAATCGATACATTTAGTTAACCAAATCCCCAACTGACGCCAAGCCACGAGAAGTTAGCGGTAAGCACCTATAAATAAAAAATAAATATGATTAAAAACATAATTTTAATATTTTTTTCAATTTTAATTCTTTTATTTTCTGCAACAGAATTTGGTTTAATGTTTATTTCAATTCCAACTATTCTTTTATTATCATACAATTTAGCAGATTTGTCATTAAATATTGTAAAAAAGAAATCACAAATTAAAATAAATAAAAACTTTGAACTAATTATGCTAATTGGTTTAGTACCATTAATATTAGTTATACGTGATTTTGAATATACAATTGGAGGTTATAATTTATTTTGGAAATTATCTTTTTTAAGTTTAATATTTAATGTAATATTCATTTTGACACTTAATCTGAAATACAATTTTGATAATAAAAAGAAATTTGAAAATTTAGTGAGCATTAGCATATTTTGGTTTTTTTTAATTCCAAGTTTTGGCGTATTAGTGAATAAGCACTTTGAATTGGGAGTTAAGAAAACCGAAATTAAATATATAAAAAATAAAGATTTCACTGAGCCAACCGAATTTGGCAATAAAAATTACAGTATTTACATAAAAACTAAATTTGGCGACAAAGAAAGGCTTTCAATTACTAAAGAATTATATGATTCTGAATTCGAAAATGTTCAATTAACTTTAAAAAAAGGTATTTTAGGTTATGAATATGTTACAAAAATTGAAGGAAAATAAAGCCATCCACTAACGGCGGTTTGGCGCAATTGGGTTTTAGGCAAATTTTAAAGTAGGTTTTGTTTCGCCTAGGCGAATTGGTCTTAAATCGATACATTTGGCTAACCAAATCCTCATCTGACGCCAAGTTACGAAACGTTGGCAGTAATTCTCCCAAAAAACATAAAAATGGAAACAAAAATAAATTTCAACTTATTAAAATCAGATTATTTTCTAATTAGTTTGTTTCTCCTATTGTTAAATGATTTATATTTGAAATATGAATTTTCTAATTGGTTTACAGGAAAATTTTCAGATTTTGCTGGACTATTTATTTTTCCTTTTTTCTTTTCAGTTTTTATTCTGTCTAAAATAAAACAAATCTATTTTTCTACAGTTTTGCTATTCATATTTTGGAAACTTGAAATTTCGGATCCATTTATAAATTATATTACAGAACTTACAAATATTGCATTTTACAGAACTATTGATAATACAGATTTTATTGCATTAATTGTTTTGCCATTCTCATACAAATATTTTATAAAACAGAAAAAAGAAATTAAAAACGAAAAAACAACAAAATATTTAATAAATCCAATAGTTGGAATTATCACAATTTTCGCATTTATTGCAGATACAAATCCAAGACAGGATGCAAAAGTTAAATTTAAATCAAACCAAAATTTCATTGTAGAACTAAACAAAAAAAATATTTTAGCAAATTCCCGCTTTAAACAACAAAATCCGAATATTACGGATAAAGACAGTTTATTTGAAATTTATTTTGATATTCCGACTTATCGAGCAGAAGCAACTGCCAAGGTTAGAATCATAAAAATTGATAAAGATAAAACAATAATAAAGTTAGATAGTATAACAGAAGTTTTAATAACTGGAACATTGTTTTTTGGAATAAGTCAAAGTAATATAAATGGTTGCAAAAAACTGAATGTCGAAGAATATGAAAAATATTTTGAAGAAAATTGCATAGAAGTAATTAAACATAATAAAAAAATTGAAAATTCATCTTATTATCTTTCAAAAATTGATAAATAAAGAACTATTGCTAACAAAGAACTGTGCTCAAAACCAAATAAAGTTTCATTTATTTTCCTATTTTTGTGTGGGAAAACAAATTTAGTCTTGCGAGGAGAAATATAAAATTGAATACTTAAATTGTATGAAAACTTGAGGTCAATAGTTCGAACGCACAACAGCGATTTGCTGTAATTGGGTTTTAGGCGAATTTTAAAGTTGGTTTTGTTTCGCCTAGGCGAATTGGTCTTTAATTTATACATTTGGCTAACCAAATCCCCATCTGACGCAAATCCACAAGACGTTAGTGGTAAGGAGTTCAAAAATCATGAAAAAAATGAAAAATAGAAAAAATGAAAATTAATTATAGTTTTGAAAAAAGACCAAATGCAGATCAAATAATTGAACTTTATAATAATTCGGGGTTGCCAAGACCAACAAATGACAAAGATAGGATTCAAAAAATGTTTGATAATTCTAATTTAATTGTTAGTGCTTGGGATAACGATTTATTAGTTGGTATTTCACGTTCAATTACAGATTGGGTTTGGAGTTGTTATTTATCCGATCTTGCAGTCAGAGAAAATTACAAAAAAGAAGGAATTGGAAAAGAATTAATTAAACTTACTAAAGAAAAAGTAGGCGAAGAAACAATGGTTTTGTTATTATCAGTTCCAACAGCAATGGAATATTATCCAAAAGTTGGTTTTGTAAAGCAAGAAAGTAGTTTCATAATTAATAGAGCAGAATGGAAATAAACCGATTGAAATTTTTAATAATTGACAATGATTTCTTAAAAAGTAAATAAAATGAAATTAGCAACAATAGTAGCATTTGACAATTTTACAGATATAGATGTATTTCTTGCTTGGGATTTATTAAACCGAGTGAAAATTAATAATAAAGATTTTGAAGTAAAAATTGTTGGAACTAAAGACAAACATAAGTCAGTTTGTGGAATTGAAATAGAAACCCACGGAAAAATAGAAGAATGTAATAATGCTGATTTAGTTTTCTTTGCAAGTGGTCCAGAAACCAGAAAACTATATAAAGATTCCTATTATCTAAATCAGTTTAATTTAAATCCTGAAAAACAAATAATTTGTTCAATGTGTTCTGGAGCATTAATATTAGGAGCGTTAGGAATTCTAAATGGCATCACTGCCACCACCTATCCAACTGCTTTTGAAGAATTGAAAGCATTAGGAATTGAAGTTGTTGAAGATTATCACATCGTTACACATAAAAATATAGGAACAGCGGCGGGTTGTTTAGCTGCAGTTGATTTGTTAGGATGGGCAATTGAGAAAGTTTACAACAAAAATATTAGTCAAGATATGATTAAATATGTTTTACCAGTTGGAACAAAAATATCCGAGTATCTAAAATAAACATATCTTATATTTACAAAATCTTTAAAATAAAATGAACGTTTTATGAACAATAATGCAACTGAACTTAGTAATGCTTTTATCGATAATATTGTGAGATACTTGATAGATGAAAATTTTCCTCGTGTCATTAAATGTCTTGAAATGCTAAATGAGGAAGAAATTTGGTATCGCCCAAATAGTCAATCAAATAGTATTGGTAATTTGGTATTACACCTAAATGGTAATTTGAATCAATGGATTCTTGACTACATTGGTGGAAAATCTTTTGAGAGAAATAGACAATTAGAATTTGATGCTGTAAAAACACACAGTAAAGAAGAACTTATACATATGATGACTAATTTAAGCAAAGAATTACGTTTTTGTATTCAATTAGTGACCAGTGAAAAACTTTTGGGTATTCTACCTCAACAAAATCAACAGGAAACAGGCATTTCAGTTTTAATACATATTACAGAGCACTTCTCATTTCATACTGGTCAGATTACTTACATAACAAAATGGTTAAAAGAGCAACAAACCAATTTCTATTAATGCTTCAAAAAGCATAGTAAATTTCGAAATAAAACAGATTTGCAAGCTTAAGGCGGTTTACTTCGTCTGTTTGCTCTTACAGGCTCGAGTGGGTTTTAGGCCAAATTTAAAGTTGGTTTTGTACTTGGAAGTCTGGTCTTAAATCGATACATTTGCACGACAAAATTTCAAAGTGTCTACACGTAACGAGACGTTGGTAGAAAATTTAAAAAACAACAATTTATGAAAACAATTTACAATTTAAAAAGCATATTTTTTATACTTTTATTTTTAATTAGTAGTTTTGGATTTACTCAAGTGCCATCAATTGAATGGCAAAAATCTCTTGGTGGCACAAATCAAGAATATGCCTATTGTATCAAACAAACAAATGATGGTGGATACATAGTAGCAGGTGAATCTGTATCGCCCGTAGGCGGTATAATAACCAATAATTATGGGAGTTATGATTGTTGGGTAGTAAAATTGAACAATGCCGGTGTGGTTCAATGGCAAAAATCATTAGGGGGTTCAGATTATGATAGAGCATACACTATTCAACAAACAGCTGATGGAGGTTATGTGTTAGTAGGAACAACTTCTTCAAATAATTTTGATGTTACGGGTCATTATGGTAGTAGTGATATTTGGGTAGTGAAATTAAATAGTGTTGGAGTTATAGAATGGCAAAAGGCATTAGGCGGTTCTAGTGTGGATGAAGGATTTAGTATTCAACAAACTTCTGATGGAGGGTATGTCCTATGTGGAGTTACATTTTCAACAAATGGACTTGTTACTAATGGTCAAGGTGGTTGGATACTAAAATTAAACAATTTAGGTACTCTTCAATGGCAAAAAAAAATAGGTAGTTTTGGTTGTTTCATGAATTGTATTCAACAAACTACAGATGGAGGATATATTGCGGCTGGATATTCAAATGGTCCATTAGGAAATACCGATTATCATATAGTAAAACTTGATAATTTAGGAATTATACAATGGGAAAAGTATTATGGAGGTACATCAAGCGATTATGCATATTTCATTCAGCAAACTAATGATGGAGGTTATATAGTTGCGGGTGATACAAATTCGACTAACACTGACGTAACACAGAATAATGGAAGCACTGATTATTGGATACTAAAATTAAACAGTATAGGAGAGTTACAATGGCAAAAAGCATTAGGCGGTTCAAGTTTTGATTATGGAAAAAGTGTTCAACAAACAACAGATGGAGGTTTCATTGTTTGTGGCAATACAAATTCAAATAATGGATTAGTTACAGGTAATCAAGGCGATACAGATTATTGGGTGGTAAAGTTGAATAACTTAGGTAGTGTATTATGGCAAAAAACTTTAGGTGGCTCTGGAACAGATAACGGACAAAGTATTCAGCAAACCTCTGATGGTGGGTTTATTATTGCAGGAACTACGGGCTCTTCGAATGGTGATGTAACGATACAAAATGGCGATCGTGATTTTTGGATAGTAAAACTTAGTGCAGCTAATTTGAGTAATAATAATTTTTCAAATATAAATGAGGTAAATATTTTTCCAAATCCAACAAAAAATCAAATTATTATTCAAAGTTCTGAAAATACGAATGAATATTTCCAATATGAAATCATTGATTCAATGGGTAGAATCATAAAAAGTGGTAACTCAAAATTTAATGAAAATATAAATATTGAATATCTGGAAGTTGGAAATTATGTGATTCAAATAAAGGACGAAAAAAATCAAACTAAATCAAAGAAACTAATAAAAAAATAAAATCTTTGCCAACAAAGTACTGTGTAAAAAAACAAATAAAATTTCATTTATTTTCCTAGTTTTGTGTGGGAAAAAAAATTAGTCTTGCGGGGGGAAAGTAATTTATTTTTTACTTTCTCTTCAAAAGAAAATTTAATTGATTTTTACGAGTTTACTTCTGTAGTTTTGATTGCTAAAACCATATAAAGCATATTAAACTACACAAACAACTCTGGAGTAAAATTCTTCTTTATTAACATGTATAAATTCACAAAGTAATACGCTTTATTCAAAATCTTTTTGACAATGTTTTTAGTTGTGCAACAACCACAACGGTTTTATGAAATTGGAGTTTTAGTCAAACTTTAAAGTTAGTTTTGTTTTGGCTAGGCGAATCGCTTTTAAATCGATACATTTGGCTAATCAAATCTCCAACTAACGTTAGGTCTCGAAACGTTGTGCGATAGATAACCAAAAATCGGTTATATAAATCAATTTTAAATCAAAAAATAATATGAAAAAAATTATATTGACCATAAGCATAATTTTGATTATCAATTCAAATTTATTTGGACAAAGTGATTATTTCTATGGTAAAAGAACTTATTGTGAAATCCCGTCGGATAAAGAATCAAAGAAATTATTTGATTTAGGTATGGATTGCATAAAACAAAATCTATACATTGGAGCAGCAAATAAAATCTTTCAAGACTTGACAAAAGTAGATAAAACTTTTTGTGACGGATATTTTTTTGCTGGTTACACTTTTCGCTTGAGCAATATGAATAGAGAAGCATACATAATGTATTATGTTGCTGATAGTTTATCGCAAAATAAATCTATCGAGTTTAAACAGAATTTAGCAACTACTGCTATTTTAGTTGGTAAAATAGATGTATCAAGAAAAAAATTCAAAGAAATGACCACTTTTTTTCCACAAAGTCCAGAAGGATATTATGGAATTGCTCTAACTAGTACATTAAAAGGTGATATTGAATATGGTTTAGAAAATATCAATATTGCAGAAAAAAAACACGAAAATGAAAATGAAGACACACAATTTCTAAAAGCAGTTTTACTTACCTTAAATAAGAAACATAAAGAATCACTTGAGTATTTTGAAAAAGTAAAATCAAAATTTTCAAAAGATGATAATTTTAACGGAAATTATGCACTAAGTCTTTATGAAGTTGCTACTTTTGAAAATGATGAAAAGATGCTAAAAAAGGCAAAAAAGCATTATGAAAAAGTAAAAGATAAAAGTGGATTAACAGAATACATCAAATCAAAATTTGAGAAACTGTAAACAAATATCTCACAACTGCGGTTTGGAACAATTAAATTTTTAGTCACCAGAGTTTGAAAGAGTTTCCAGATAAAGGAAACTTTAAAGTTAGTTTTGTTTCCTAGGCGAATCAGTTTTAAATAGATACATTGTTAATCAAATCTCTAATTAATGACAAGCACGAGACTTCTTGTGTCGCTTTCGATTAAAAGAAAATTGAAAAAATGAAAATGAAAAAAATATTTATATTAATTATTTGTATTTTAAGTTTAGTTTCTTTCGGACAAAAAAAAGAAACCAAAATAATTAAAGAAAGTAATTTAAAAACTAAAAGTTTTCAAGTTTTAGCAAAATTTATACAAAACAATGGAGGTGATAAAATTCAAACAATTAAATACAAAATATTAAAAAATCTATCCGAAAATGAAATTCCAGAAACAATTGAAGTTGGATTTTATAACTACAAAGTCTACGAAGAGAAGCAAGATACAGTTTTATTAACAATAGAAAATTATACTTTGCAGAAATTCAAAAATTATTATGTGTTTCCAGATTTTGACGCAAAAAAAGGAATAGAAAACGTTAGTATAGATTATGTAGATTTTAAATATTGGGAAAATTGCGAAACTAGCAATGAATGTAATCCTTTAAATTTTAGTAGAAAATCAGAAATTGGAAGATATTTCTTAATTATGCCGTGTGGCGGAACTTTTACCGATTTAACTTTGACTAAAAGTGGTGAAATTAATCCAATCAAAACAGTAAAAATTAAAAACTCAAAATGTCCGCCATATTTAGAACTATCAGAATTGAAAGATGGAAAATATTTTGTAAATATGATTGCTTGTAATTTAGGTGGAAAAATAGAATTCAATTTAAAAACAACAAAATAAATAAGAAAGCAATCGTACAATAGCGAACAAACTAAGTAAACTTTGAAGTTGGCTTTGTTTCGCCTAGGCGAATTGGTCTTAAATCGATACATTTTGCTAATCAAATCCTTCACTAACGCCAAACCAAGAAACCTTATTGGCTAGTTTCTCACAATATCAGTAAAATTAATCCTTTAAACAAGTTTGAAAGCTTTGAATTAAATAATAAATTAATATTAAAGATTCAAAAAAATAATAGAAATAGAGTTAATTATGAAAAAGAAAATAAATCCAATTAGTTTAAATATTGTAATTATTCTGTCGTTCTTTTTGCTACTTTCATTGTATGCTGTTAGTTGTAATCAAGGCATTGAAGAAAATAAATACAACGGAAAATGGATTTTACAAAAACAAAATTATAAAGAAGATATTATTTTTAAAGATGGAAATTACACTAAAGCATATAGTAGTGATGACCTTAGAGTAAACTCAAGCGGAAAATTCTATGTTAATAAAAATAGACATAGAATTGGAATTACAATATCATTAATTCCCAATAAAATAGTGAGTGAGAATGATACTATTTTCCAAGAATGCGAAAACTTAGATGTTATCGAAATTAATGATAGAAATCTAATAATTCAAAAATCAAATCAATGGATTAGAGATAAAAAAGATAAATTCATTAAAGTAAATAAAATTCTAACCTATAAAAAGCAGTGAAAGTCAACCTTTATTATTAACGAAAATTTATTCTATTTCCAAATTTTCAAATTTAGCAAAATTTAAAATAATAGATTTAATACGTTAAATAGTATAATTTAAACATTGCTTTAGTCAAAAACAATAATCTGAGTAGAAAAAGGCAAATCTGAATTGCGAACGTTAATGAAAAATTATCAAGCAAATAGTTAAAAAACTGTATTTATTAGCCATAAAAAACGAACAGACAAAAGAAACTATAAAATTGGTTTTGTTTCGGCTAGGCGAATCGTTTTTAAATCGATACTTTTGTTAACCAAATCCCCAACTCATGTTTAGTAATAAAATGTTGTCTAACAATCATAAGCAACAAAAATTGAAAAGAAAATAAGTTCAAAAATGAAACATATTAACGAAATAAATTCTGAAGGTTTTGCGGTTATCGAAAAAGTTTATTCCGATAATGAAATTGAAAAAATCATTTCTATAATAGATAAAGTAACCTTAGACCATAACGGAAATTCTACTTTCAGAAAATCTCAAGATTTATTCGCAATTCGTCAATTTAATAAAGAAATACCAGAAACTATAAACTTTATTTTTAACCAAAATTTGAGAGAAATTATAAAACTGAACTTTGGAGACAATTATTTCATAACGAAATCAATATATTTTGACAAACCAGAGAAATCTAATTGGTTTGTGGCTTATCATCAAGATTTGACAATTTCTGTAAACAAAAAAGTAGAAATTGAGAATTATGAGAATTGGACAACAAAACAAAATCAATTTGCAGTTCAACCGCCAAAAGAAATTTTGGAACAAAACTTCACAATCAGAATTCATATTGACAAAACAACAAAAGAAAACGGAGCATTAAAAGTTCTGAATAAATCCCACAAAAAAGGAATTGTAAGAGCAGAAAATATAGAACTTGAAAACGAAACAGAAACGATTTGTGAAGTTGAAAAAGGCGGAATAATGATTATGAAACCTTTGATTTTTCATGCATCAAATAAAACAACAAATAACGAGAGACGAAGAGTAATTCATATTGAGTTTAGCAATCAAAAGTTACCACATGAACTAGAATGGAGCGAAAAACTAATTTTAACTTGAACTAAATTGCTTCGATTTTGCCATACTTAAAAATCAGTTTCAATTACCTCCTTTGTCACAATTGTAGGTTGAATCGGTTTAATTCACATGAGCGAAATGAACAGACAAAGGAAACTATAAAATTGGTTTTGTTTCGCCTAGGCGAATTGCTCCTAAATCGATACATTTGTTAACCAAATCCCTAACTAACGCTGAGCCACGAAACGTTGTACGTAATACAAAAACAAAATACTAAAATGAAATATTATTTAATTTTCATATTCATTATTTCTTTCTCATTTACAAGTTGTAGAGAGAAAAACACACCTTTACAAGAAGTTAAAAAAAGTGTGAAATTAAAAATAGTTAATGAAAAATCTATTATTGAACGTATTAATGATACTTTGACAAAAAAAATAGATTTGAACTCTTTTATTGATTCTATTACAAATCAAAAAAATGTAAAAGTAATAGAAAAACTAAATGAAGTTTGGAATGAAAAAAACAAACTTTATGAATATAATGGTAACAAATTTAACTTTAAATTATCGATTGAAGGAGTAGAAAAAGGACTGAACACTAATAGTGTTTTTATAGATGGAAAGAATAGATTTAGTTTTAAAAACTATAAAGTATTAGGATATAAAGATGAAAAATTTGAATCTGAAAATTTTGGTTTTAATAATCAAAACTCTTTGGAAAATTCAAAAATTATAGAAATAGCTAATAAAAAATTTTTATATTCAGATATTAGCTTTATATGTAATGGAATTGGATGTGGTTGTCAACTAAATTTTATATATGACATTGAACTAAGAAAACCTTTTTTTATTGATAACTATAGATTTCCATTCGATAAATTCTATTTATCAGATTTTAATAATGATAAAGTTATTGACTTAATAATTATAAGTAGAGGTATTGAAAGAATTTCGAAAGAATTACGTGTTGAACAAAACAGATTTAGAGTTTCTTGGTTTGAATATAAAAACGGAACATTTATCGAAAGAAAGAACAATAAAAAGGAGAAAACTTATTTTGAATTTATCTCATACACACAATCATTTAATCACGGAGAAGCAGAAAATTGCCAATATTCAATATTAAAAGAAAATTGGAAATAAAAAACCGCACGCACAAAAGCGGTTTGGCACAATTACTTCGTCTGTTCGCTCTTGTAGGCTCGGGTGGGATTTTAGGCAATTTGCCGCAGTGAATGGTTTTATAATCTTAAGTTCAGTTTTTAATCGATACATTTAGTTAAAAAAATCCTCAACTGATACTAAGTCAATAAATGTTGAACGTCACACTAAAAAACGGAAATATAAAGTAATAATCAATATTGTGGACATTTCGCTGATTGTTATATTTTACTTTAAAGACAAAAATGAACTTAAATTTATAAATAATTTTATCTCACAAAATATAAAACCAATATGATAATCATACTAATTATTTTCATTATTATACTTATTGCAATACCAATTGTTTTATCTGTAATGATTTATAAATTTATAAAAAAGAAAAAAGTTGATAAGAGATTGAGATTAATTTCACTAATTCCAATTCTTATTGTCGGTTATGTAGCTTATGGAGCAATTTATCCATCGAATGAATTTTACAAAGCAAACTATAAAGAAGTAACTAATTATGAATTTCCTAAAAGTGGAATTATTCGTTACAAAACCGCATCATATCCTGATACATTTGGTGACTTTACTTCGTGTTTTTTAGTTGAGTTTAACGAAACCGATTTAAAAAAACTTGAAAAAAACTTAATAAATAATAGTTTTGTAAAAGTGAAAAATAATTCATTTACTGAAGAACTAACTTACATAGAGGGGAAAATAAGCAATAAAAAATACAGATATGAATATTCAAAAGAGATAAGTGGCGGTAAACACTATTCAGTTGGATTTCTAAATGATAATAAATCAGTAATAATAACACGTGTAAGTTGGTAGAAAGTACGTAGTACAATAGCGATTTGAAGTAAACTTTAAAGTTGGTTTTATTTCGCCTAGGCGAATTGGTACTAAATCGATAAGTTTGGTTTACCAAACCCCCAACTGACGCTATGCCACGAGACTTTAACAGAAATACTAAACACGTCCAAAGACTTAAAGATGAATAATAATTTAGATAGCGTTATCGTAGAATTGGTAGTCACTGCTTGTCAAATGGAGGCGGATAATATATGGATGCAAGGTGATTTAGAAATAAGATTAAATACTGAAAAACCATATGCAGACAGTGACATTATTAATGTTGATGAATTTCTGAAAAGTTTAGAACAAGACGGTGAGTTTTCCATTTTTTCCTGCTGTTGTGGAGTACCAGAATGTAGCGGTTGGGAATTCGGAATCCAAGTTTTACATTTAGAAGAAAACATTAAGTGGACTAATCCGAATAATGGTAAAACTTGGTTCTTTAGTAAGCAAAAAATAAAAAATGATTTAATCGATATTAGAAATGAACTAGCAAATTACAAGCAATTTTTTAGTCAAAAAGAGATCAAATATGTTGGGGTTGGCTATAATTGGTAAAATAGACTTTGATAGCACTGGAAAATCGATAAACACTTCAACCAAAAGCGATCTGCCGCAATTACTTCGTCTGTTCGCTCTTGTAGGCTCGGGTGGGATTTTAGGCAATTCGCCGCGGCGAATGATTTTTTATTTGGAAGTTAGGTCTTAAATCAATCTATTTCACCAAGTGAAGTTAAAACAAAATATCTCAAAATAAATCCTAAAAAATATTTTGAGATATTATAACTAAAATTTGTAAAGTTATCCTTTCAACCAAGCCTCTTTGATTTTTGTTTTAGTTACATCAGTAGCTTTATAACCGTTTGAATCTTCGAAAGTTAATTTAACTTTTCCTTTTATAGTTTTATCTTTACCATCACGTTTAATTTTCATTGAAATCGAATCGCCATCTTTCCAAGTTTCAGATGCAGTAAAAATTTCCATAAAAGTGTCACGGTTAAATGGTTTTTCATTGATTGAAACAAAAGTATCGCCACCTTTTAGACCAAGAGTCATCATAAAATCATTCAGGTCAATTTCTGAAACTATTGAAAACTCTTTAGTTTCTTTATTTCCTTTTATGTAAGGCACTCTACCATTCATAAAAGGGTTAGTTGCTTTTTTTGAGGCTATTTTTGTCACACCAACTTTAATGAAGAAATCATCATACGGAATTGGTATAACTCCAGCAACATGATTGTTAAGAAAGTCACCAACTTCAGGGAAGGTTAACTCTGTTATTTTTGCGAAAAGTTCTGAATCATTAAATGCTTTATTCGTGCCATATTCAACAGAAAGTTTTTTCATTAAATCTAAAACACCTCTCTCGCCATTACTTTTTTCTCTAATGAGGATGTCTAAACACATTCCAATCAGTGCCCCTTTTTCATAAACATTACCATATTGATCTTTGTATGGATCAACGAGAACATTAGCACTCATTTTTGTAAATGACATGGTATCATTCATGTTACTTGCATTTTCGATTTTCTCTGTTATTCGTTTGTAAAAATCATCTTCAGAGATAAGTCCTTGATTGATTTGAAAAAGATTTGCGAAATATTCAGTAATACCTTCGTACATCCACAAATGTTCAGACATTTTGGGTGTATCGTAATCAAAATTCTGAATTTCTTGTGAATGAATAGTTAATGGAGTTACAATGTGAAAAAATTCGTGAGAAACCACATCTTTGAGCGCTTCTGACAATCGCTCTTCTCCCATTGATTCTGGCAAAACAACCGTTGTAGACGTAGGATGTTCTAATGCTCCTCCACCTCTTGCATCAGGCTTATTGAGTGCATCAGAAAGATAAATCAAAACGGAATATTTTTTTGTTGAGTTGAAATTGCCCAAGAAAGTTTTTTGAGCAATCATAAAATCTTTCATTTTTGGTGTCACCATTTCTGCTGTAACTTTTCCGTTAGGCGAAAAAACAGAAATCAAAATATCCATACCATTGATACTAAAATTCATATTATTTGGTTTGCAATACATGATTGGATTTTCAACCAATTCCGCATAACGAGTAGTTTCAAATACGTCACTAGTTTTGCTAATATCACCATCAATCATAGAAGTTGAACCCAGCAAAGACTCTGGATGTGAAATTGTTACAACATAGGGTGTTTCTAAATTTTGAGAAAAATTTCCAACAAAACAATGCGTATTAATCAAATAATTTTCTGGAGAAATATTGGATCCAACAGGAGAAAATATTTTGTGAGTTGATTCTACATCAAAAGTATCGTTAACTAAATAAGTAATTTTAGAAACCTTTTTAGCATTTGAAATAGTCCAACCATTTTCTCCTTTTTTAGTCGAAACCAAAAGGTTTCCTTTTGAATCAAATGCCTTGAATTCTTCAATGAATTTTCCATAATCATCTTCAGAATAAGTTCCTGGAACAATTTTAGGAAAACTATATGTTACTTCATCAGACGAAATAATTGGTGGAGTAACAGTGACTAAAACTTTATCATTTAAAACATCAACCAAATCAATTAATACTTTAACATTGTTTATTGGTTTTTCAACAACTGCTGATTTTTGTGCTTCAACAGAAAATTTTTGTGAAGTTTTACAACTGAAAAATAGAAATGATATAGTTAAAGCAAAGTAAAATTTTTTCATTTTATTGGTTTTTATATTTGTATGTAAAAATATAAAAATGTTACAATTAAAACACTTTTAAAAAATCTTTTATTTTAGAAATCAAATCTTTACAAACCGGTAAACTTGGGTTTGAATAACTTGCCATATTTTCCGGTGTTTCGCCTTTTATTTCTTTAAAAACATGATTCATATTTTCTATTAATTCTAGTTTAGAATCGGGTTTCGCATTTTTCAATAATTTGGCATCATCAATTGATACCTGAATGTCTTTTGTTCCATTAACAATCAAAACAGGAATGGTGAGTTTTTTGATTTCATCTTGCGGATTGAATTGAAACCACGAAATCAAATAGGGTTGCACACTTGCTCTAAAAAGCATGGCCAAATTTGGGTTTTTATTTTCGAAGGTTTGTCCTTTTTTGAGCATTTCTAAATTAGCATGAACTTCGTCTTTTACGTCTGGCATTTGCTTGGCAACTTGCTCATCAATAATCAAATTAGCAGATCGACCAGCACCAGCAATTGAAATAAACCCATCAGCGTTGCCATTTGCAGCAACCATGCCAACTAACGAACCTTCGCTATGACCTGCAATAATTATTTTTTTGTATTTGTAATTTGCTTTAAAATATTTGATAATATCTAAAACATCATCAATATTACTTTGAAATAAATTTTTAGTTTCATCTATTTTTCCAGCTGCTATTTGGGCAATAATACTTTTATCGAATCTAAAAACATCGGTTTTTAAATCTACAATACCTTCGGCTAAAAACTTTAAAGAATTATTCACCATTCCTTTTTGGTTTCCGTTTCGATCCGTTGGTCCAGAACCTGCAATTAAAATAACTAAATTGGTTTTATACATTTGATCCTTACTATGAATCAAAGTTCCTTTTATTAATGGATTAATGGTAATATCTAGACTTTCTTGTGCGAAAATAGAAATTGAAAAAAAGGTTACGAATACTATAATTAGATTTTTCATGTTACTTTGAATTTAATAGATTAATTGATTCAGTTGGGTTTTCAACTTCAATAATTAGTTTTTTGAAACTCGAATTTTGCAGTTCCACAACAATTGCATTTTTAGATTTGCAAACATCCCAAAAATGACGTTCTCCGTTTTTAATGAATGTTCCAGCGGTAATCAACCAAGGTATATAAGTTCCTGGCATTCTCCATCCAATCCAAGAGTTTCTTTTTTCCTCTTTTTTGAAAGCGTTTAGTACGTTTTCTCTTTTAATAACAATTTTGCTTCTCATTGCCCAAATTTTATGGATTCCTCTTACTTTGAAAATAAATTCGTTCTGATTTTGTGTGATTTGTATCATGCTTTTTTTAACTAAAATGAAAGATTAATGTCCTAGTAATTATTTCTGCAACCAAAATTCCAATAACAAAATAAAGTGTGTGTTTACTTCCTTTGGCATTTGTTGCTGTTTTGAAACCGTTATAAAACAGGGTCATGCTCCAAATTAGTACTAGCAACGAAATGATATAAAACACAACTATTAATGGAGAATCAAAAATTAAGTTTGCAGAGATTTTACCTGTTTGCAATAATATTTTGATTCTATTAATGTGTTCGTAAATTATTTCGTTTGAATTGAAAAAAGCAGTAAAATAAAATGGAATTCTGGCAACTAAAACGGTTGTAAAAATATCGATAAATCGCGTTTTTGTATTTACGGTTTTCCCGATCAAAAAGAATAGGATTGTAAATACAGAAATAATTATTAACGATTGACTCAAAACAGAAACTAGAGTTATTGAGTTTAAATAATCAATTTTTAGAAATCCTAAAAACTTTACGTTATAATAAAACGAGACTAAAAGTCCAATTACATTTGTAGCAATTCCAAAAATCAATAAAACAGTTTCAGAATATTTTTCAAACGGATTGAATAGTATTTTTTTCATTGTTTTATGGTTTAGATTTTAATTCATTAATTTTTTGAATAATATCATCGAGTTTGTTGCGAACCGTTGGATAACTATTTCCCATTTGCGACGCCATTTCTTTGAGGCTACCGCTGGTTAAAAAAAATTGAAGAATAAAATTTTGCTCCTCTTCGGATACTTGCATGAGTAACGGAAGTGAATAGTTTCCAGAAACTGATGTGGAGCAATTGTTGCAAGATAGTTGCGCTACCGAAAGTGGAGTTTCGCAACTTGGACATTGGATTGGAAGTTTGGGTTGCATAATATTTATTAATTATTATGCAAATATAAATAATATTAATTTATATATTAATATTGTTTAATAAAATTTTAATTTAATTAATTTTGATTATAAAAAAACTCTCGAAAGGCGAGAGTTTTTAAAGTATTAATCAAATTTTGTATTGATATAGTATTTTCCGTCTAAATCTTCATCAAAATCATCGATCTTGATTTGCTTAGGTTTTGGTTTTGCTGCATTTGCTTTCTTTTTCCAAACATCGAATTTGTCTGCCGTTAGTTTAGATTTCATGAGGTCAACGATTGTTTTTTCGTCTAAACCATACACTTTTTTTACTGCTTCATAAGGATTTCTTTCTTCTAAAGCCAACGCAATCACTTTTTGGGTTTCGTCCCAAGTCAATTCGATTTTTTTACTCTTTTTCATTTTAAACTTAAAGTCTTTAGTGTTTTTTAAATTATTACAAATACTATTCCAATATTAAGAAATTTTTAGATAAGTTTATAATTTTAATGTTATTTTTTTGAATAATATTTTCTCTTGTTTATTTTATAATTCTGAATGTTAAATTTATTCTTTCTCCAATTGGTTTTGCAGTTTTTGGAATTTGATGTTTCCAAAAATGTTGCGTTGTGCCTTTCATGATTAATAAACTTCCATGTTCAAGAATTATATTTTGTTTTAAATTTTCAATAGTATTATGTTTCATTTGAAAAACACGTTCAGCACCAAAACTAATTGAGGCAATGATGGGATTTTTGCCTAATTCTTTTTCGTTATCAGCATGCCAACCATTGCTATCTTTGCCATCGCGATATCTATTGAGTAAAACTGTCGTGAAATTTTCTTCACAAATTTCTTCGATTTTGTTTTTGATATACATTATAAGAGGTGACCACGAATGTGGTTGCATTACAATGTTTGAATAACCATATGGTTTTCCTTCATTACCAAACAAAGCAGTTAAACGAGGTTGCGGATGCGATTTTCCAAAAACAGTAATATGGTCTAGTTGCCAAGGAATCTCTGATTTCAATTTCAAAAATAATTCGTCTGATTTTTGATAATCAAAAAAACTAGCATGATAACTAATTTCGGCATCAGGCAGATTAAAAATTATGGGTTTAGGTTGAAAAAGTGAATTCATACTTCAAAAATAAAGAGAAAAATTTTAGTTTGTACTACAATTTTTCTCTTTAAACTAATTATAAATAAACTATTAGACCTCAGCGTGATTTTGTAAAAGATTTTTATATATAAATCCACCCACAACTGCACCAAGAATAGGAGCAACCCAAAATAGCCACAATTGCATGATTGAATCTCCTTGAACAAAAATTGCTTGAGACAATGATCTAGCAGGATTTACGGATGTATTTGTAATAGGAATGCTAATTAAATGAATCAAAGTCAAGGCTAAACCAATAGCAATTCCTGCAAATTTTCCGTTTGCGAATTTGTCAGTCGCACCAAGTATGACCAACAAAAAAAATAGTGTTAAAACAAATTCTGTGATGAAACAAGCCATTAGAGAAAATCCTCCTGGAGAAAAATCACCATAACCATTTGATGCAAAAGCACCAGCGGAAGTGTTGTTTATAGAAAAACCATCTTGACCAGAACAAATTAAGTATAAAGTACCTGCTGCTGCGGTTGCTCCAACACATTGTGCCAAAATATAGGAAAGTAAATCTTTACCTTCAAAACGTCCACCAGCCCAAAGTCCAAATGAAACTGCGGGATTAAAATGTCCGCCCGAAATGTGTCCTACAGCATATGCCATGGTTAAAACAGTCAATCCAAAAGCAAGTGAAACGCCCACAAATCCGATTCCTGCTCCCTCGTAGTTACAGGCAAAAAGTGCGCTACCACAACCTCCAAATACAAGCCAATAAGTTCCAAAAAATTCTGCTAATAGTTTTTTCATAATGTGTAAAATTTAGTTAATAATGGTTAAAGTTAATTTTTATGTGTGTACTGAAAAGCCCAATACATTAGACCCAGTTGCAAAAATAGTCTCAACGACAAAAACCATTTCGGTAAACCCAAAGAAGCATTTTTATTTTGAAGCATATAAAAATGAGTCATGTAAAAAACGATCAACATCAAAATTAGAAGCCAAGCCGCTAAACTTGATGTTTGTTTAAAACAAAGTAAAACCCCAAGAATAATTTCAATCAAACCACTCAAATAGTTTAATAATTCTGGTTTTGGTAAGTAATTTGGAATAATTTTGAGATACAATCGTGGAGTTCTGAAATGATTAATCCCAGCAATCACATACATTGTAGCCATTAAATACAAATGCCAAGGAAAGTTCATATTCGTTTGTTTAGTACGAATATAAGAAGAATTTTAACAAATTTAACATTCGATAGTTCTTTTGTTAACAAAAGGTCTTAGTCAGTTTTCTTGAAATTAAGATTCATAATTACAATTGCAGTAATGATTAATACAATACCAAGCCATTGAATCAAAATTACTTCTTCTTTGAGAATGAAAAATGCCATCATCACAGAAACTGGTAATTCGAGCGAAGAAACAATACTTCCAAGTCCAATTCCTGTACTGGGAAAACCAGCGTTCATGAGCATAGGTGGGATTATGGTTCCAAAAAGAGACAACACAATTCCCCATTTAAGAAATATTTCAAAGTTAAAAGTCGATAGATCTTGTGTCGCAATTGAAAACCCAAAAACAATAATTGCACCGCCTAAAAGCATGTATAAACTTCGTTGTGCAGACGAAATTCCAGTAGCAATTCGACTTGCTGTGAACATGGTTGTTGTAAACGATGCTGCTGCGAACATTCCCCACATAATACCTCGCCAATCAATTTGAGTGGTATTATTCATGAGGTTTGTTGCTAAAACGGTTCCAAATAATACAATGATCACTGAAACTATTTTTTGTGTTGAAGGTAATTTTTTATCAAGAAACATTTCAACTAAAACACCCATCCAAACGGTTTGCATCAACAATACGATTGCAATGGAAACGTCAATATATTTCACGCATAAATAATAGAAAACACTTGTCATACCAAGAGATGTGCCTGCTAACATTAATTGAAAAATGTTGTTTCCAGATGCTTTTACGACATCATTTCCTTTTTTGAACTTCTGAAAAGCATTTATTAATAAAATCCCGAGAATTCCCAAAATAAATTGTGATGAGGTTACTTCAGCAGTTGTAAAATTTTCTTTGTAGGCCAATTTCACAAAAGTGGCTAACATACCATAACTCGTGGCACCAAGACCAACTAAAAAAACACCCTTTAACACGTTATTCTTTGTCATTTTATAATTTTAACATTTTTTAAAAGCGGGCAAAGATAGTTTTTTATTTTTGAATAGATTTTGACTTTTATTTTTAAAGATTTTGATACTAATTTTTTTTAAAATAATCAAAACACATTGCTCTTAAAAATTAACATAATTTTTAAAATTAAATAACTAAAATATTCGTTATCAATACTTAATCGTTTAAAATATGATAGTATGAAACGTATAAACATAATTCTGATGATATTATTTTGCCAATTTAGTTACAGTCAATCTGTGAAATTCGGAATAAAAGCAGGTTTAAATTATGCTAACGTAATTGGTTCTGAAATAAAAACAAATGCAATAACAAATTTTCATGGAGGATTTGTTGCAGAAATCAAAATAGTTGATGGATTTGCATTTCAACCTGAATTATTATACTCCACTGAAGGAGCAACATACAAAACCGCACTTGAAGATATTAAAAATGAGTTGGGTTACATAACTATTCCTGTGATGTTGAAAATCAATGTTTCTGATAACATTACATTAGAACTTGGCCCGCAAGCAGGATTTTTGGTATCAGAAAGGAAAAAATTTGATGCATATCAATCAAATACTTTTGATTTCGCAGTAAATGCTGGTTTGGGTTTAAAAATCACAGATAATTTATTTGCTCAAGCAAGGTATGGGTTGGGTTTAACGGAAGCAAAAGTGGATTCTAAAATAAAGAATTCTGTTTTTCAAGTGTCTTTGGGGCTTCTGTTTTAAATAGTTAAACCTTTTTTTAGATCTGAAAACACTTTTAAAAATTATATTTTCAATTTTCTTGGATCTTGTAAAGTCGAAAATACATCAAGAATATAAATTCTATTTTCTTCGATTCGATAAACTATTTTATAATTCCACTTAGGGAAAAATCTAATAGTTTCATCATTAAAAATTATTTCTTTTGGATTCTTTTCAGGATAAATATTTAGATTATCACCTAAATCAAATAAAGTATCTACTACCATTTCAGCATTTTGAGGACTTTCTTCAAAAATATAATCATAAATACTTTGAATCGAATTTATTGATTCTATCGACCAAAAAACTGGTTTCATTTTTTGGTGATTTTGTTTTTAGCATCTTGAGTTGAATAACCTATTTCTCTTGAATCAGAAACTAACATTATTTTTGATAAATGAGCTCTATATTCTTTAACTGATAATGATTTTCCAGCAGTTGTATAAATAAATACATCATCATCCAATAATGCTTCTATTTTGTTCAATAATTGCGAGTTCTGAACATCTAAGATTCTATGAACAATATTATTACGTTGTGTTTCTACACTCATAAAATTTTATTTTATTCAAAATTATAAAATTTATTTTAAAATTTATTCATTAAAATTAAATTCTCTAAAACAATCCTTCAATAGCCTTGTTTTTTATTCCAATTTTTGAGTAATCGAAGTTCAATTTGTTTTTTAATATTGAAGCGTATACACTTCTAAAATCAATTTCATGCTTTAAATCGCCTCGATCCAAATCAGATAAATTTGGGTTATTTCCAATAACTCTTCCTTTATTATTTCCTCCAATAACAAACATTGGTGCTGCGGTTCCATGATCTGTTCCTTTGCCATTATCTTTAACCCGTCGACCAAATTCTGAAAAAACAATAAGTGTCACATTTTGCAACTGCTGTGATTTTTTCAAATCTTGATAGAAACTAAAAATAGCATCATTTAGTTCTGTTAATTTATTTTTATGTGTTGCTAATTGATTATCATGGGTGTCAAAACTCCCAAGGGTTGTATAATAAACCTTCGAATTGAGATTTCCTTTGATGAGTTTTGAAATCCATTCAAGGTTTTTTGCGAGTCCCGTTTTTGGATAAGTAACATCTGAAATCGCTGCTTTTTTCAATGCATTTTGAATATCTTCTGATCCTTCTGAAACGGAATTTGCAATTTTTCTAACAAAATCTAATTGAGGATTTTCAGATAATTTGGTATTTTCATCGATTTTATTTTTTGTTGAAAATTTACTCGGATCTTTAACGGTAATTACATTTGGTTCCTGACCTTTCAGGGCTAAATTATCAATAGAATCAATGTTTATTCCTGCTGTAGGGATCGGTTCTTTACTTTGTAAATCAAGATATCTACCCAACCATCCATTGCTCAAATATTCTTGATTTGTGGGTGCTGTTTGCCAAATTTCTTGACTTCTAAAATGTGAACGAACAGGTTCTGGATACCCAACATTTTGAATCACAGACAAATCACCGTTTTGTTGCATTGTTGCAAAATCTTTCAAGGCTGGATGAAAAGCCATACCTTTTGTTGCAGAAATAACATCGGTTTTAGAGATGGCAATATTTGGTCGTAAAGTATAATACAGAGTATCTTCAAAAGGAATAAACGTATTTAATCCATCGTTTCCACCATTGAGTTGAATAAAAACTACGCATTGTTCGCCAACAATCAAGTTGCTTTGTGTACCAAAAGCATGTAAAAAATTAGGTAACAATAGGCTTCCACCAGTGAATGTTCCTGTGAGCGAGAGAAAATTTCTTCTGTTCATTTTTTAAAATTTTAGATATGGGACTTTCGAATTAATATTTTTTAATTCCTAAATCCGAAATTATAGTTCCTAAATCAATTGAAATTCGGGTGTTTTTGTCATGGCATTAAACAATCGTAAAACAGCATTTTCTGATCCATCTGTATTTGGATCAAAATCATATTTGAGAATTTTTTCAAAATCGAGTTGTGTATTTTCATCTACAGAAAATAAAACTCTTTCTTTAAGTTCTGAAATAATTTGTTTGTTATTACCAGATTTATTCCAGTTCAAGGTTGTTTTTGGTGCTTTATTTTCGGTTTCCATCTTCATTTCTGGATTTTCAGAAACTTCTTTTCTACGAGAAAAGCCTTTTCCAGAACATAACAAATCCGATATTTTATTTCGTTGTAAATACACTTGCGAAGTCAACCAGGAGTTTCCTCCATCCCAACCTTTTACATTTGGTTGATTGAATAAATCCATGCCTTGTTCTTTTATGAAATAGACAATTGGTCGTAAATTTGAATTTTTTAAGTTCAACTCATCTATTAATTGCAAGGCAAATTCTAAAGGATTTTTGATTTTAGAACCTGCACTTTGCTTTGAAAATTCTTCGGTGAATAGTTTTGTTAGCAATGGTTTGATTTCGAAATTTTGTTTTTTGAAATAATCACCATAATATTTAACCAGTTCTTCTTTTGGGTTGTCGTATATAAACCATTTCAAAATTTTTCGACATAACAAATAAGGAACATTTGGTTGATCGAAAATAATATCAATCATTTCATCGATTTTGAAATTACCTTTTTTCCCAAGATATTCGAATGCTTCATCATCCTCAAATTTTGGTCTGTAAATGGCATTTTCTTCACCCATTGATAATCCTGCTAAACCTTTTGCACCGTTTTTGATATCTTGTTCAGTGTAATTTCCGATTCCAAGAGTAAATAATTCCAATAATTCACGACTCAAGTTTTCGTTTAGTTTTCCTTTTTTGTTATCATTATTGTCTAAATAACGAACCATTGCATTTGTTTTAATGATTTTTTTTGTCAAATCTTTAAAATTTCCAAAAGCATTTTCCCTCAAAATTTGATTATTACTAAAAAGCCAACGATTGACTTTCACTTTTTGAAAAGTAGAAACATAATGATTATGCCAAAAGCAAGTCATTTTTTCGCGAAGTGGAAATTCTTCTTCAATCATTTTGTTAACCCACCAAACTCGCATTTCGTTAGAAGTTTTCACTTCTTTTCGTAACAAATCTTTTCTTTCGTCTGGGTTTTCTTTTCTTTCTTTTCGAAGTGCTTTAAAATCTTCGTAGGATTTTGGGCTATCCAATAAAAATTCGGGAATCGAAGCGTCAAATTTTGTTGCAAAAGATTGTTCCAGAAATTTAGACAAACCAAGATTTTCAATAGATTTTGATTGTTTGTTTGAAAAACCCAATCGCAAAGACCAAAGTGTGTTATTGTTCATGATTTTTGTTTTTATCTTCTGCCTCGACGTAGTACTTTAACGGATTTTACTCTTCCTTTATTGTTTTTAAAGTTGACACTTTTTCGGTTGCTGTGATGCACAATAACTTTACAATAATGTCTTCGGGGCGCATAAACTTTTTTTACAAAAACCAATCGTCTAGTAGGTGTTCTGTGAAAAAAAACTCTGTGAGGTGCACATCGACCATAGAAAAAAGAATGACGAAAAGGTCTCCAAGGTTTCCACCAGCGTGGATAAAAACCCCATCGGTGTGGTGAAACCCAAACCACATAACTCGGTGCATATAAAAATCGAACACTTGGCCACAACCAAACATTTACGAAAATTCTTTGGGTTGAAATTTCAGACACATCAGGACCACCTTTTGATTTTTCTGTTGTTTCGTTGATGTCGAAAGGTTCTACGATTGAATTTTCTGAATACAGTTCCTCATCGCCTTCGATTTGCAAAGTAGCTTCTTCTTTTGCAGTTTGTTCAATTCCGATAGTAGCAATATCTTGCTTTTCGGTTTTATTTAAAAAAGTACTTAAAACTATAACATGAGTGTTATTTTCTTTAATATCATCTACGTTTATGTAATCGATATTTCCATCGTTATTCAAATCAAGATTATTGACATTATTGTCTTCTTGATTTAGCATTTTTTCAAAGTCTTCCAACGAATTTGATTTTTTGAAAAGTGCTAATGCGCCTTCGAGACTAAAATTGTCGCCAGTAAATTCCGGGTTTTCGTTTTCTTGAGCAAAACTAAATGTCATTCCTAGAACAACAAATAGAATGATAATATATTTTTTCATAATTCAAAAATTTAGTATTTATAGTTAAGACCTAATAAATTGAAATTGGTTTAATACTAAAAGCAAAAATTTTCTGTTATTAGAAAATAGTACTATCTTTAAACATGAAAAAAATGCATTATCTAATTTCTATTTTTTGGTTTTCGCTTTTTGGATGTAAAGAAGAAACTCCTTTTAAACCAAAAAATTATACAAGTTTTCATACTGAAGCAAAAGAATATTGTGAAACTAATAATTTCAACACCGATTATTACATTCTAATTGATTTGAGTATTCATTCTGGTCGAAATAGATTTTTTGTTTACAATTTCAAAACTCAAAAAAATGATTTTGAAAAGTTAACAACTCATGGAAGTTGTGATGTTTTTGAGGAAAACCCTACTTTGTGGGAAAAAGCAAAGTTTGGATCACAAGTTGATAGCCATTGTTCAATGAAAGGTAAATATTCTACAGGAAAACGAGATTACAGCAAATGGGGAATTCATGTAAAATACTGGCTCAATGGGCTTGAAAAAAGTAATGCTAACTCAGTTAAAAGAGTTACAGTTTTACATTCTTGGGAAGCCATTGCTGATAATGAAGTATTCCCTCAATTTGCACCTTTGAGTTGGGGTTGTCCAGCAGTTTCAAATGAATTTATGGAAATTTTAGATCCTAAATTACAAGCAAGTTCCAAACCTGTTTTGTTGTGGATTGTGGAGTAATGTTCTAAAAAAACTATTTTCTAGGATGAAATTCATTTATGACTTTAGTGAGATGTTTTCGATCTAAATGCACATAGATCTCGGTTGTGGTTATCGATTCGTGACCAAGCATGAGTTGTATAGATCGCAAATCAGCACCGTTTTCTAACAAATGTGTGGCGAATGAATGTCTAAAAGTATGTGGCGAAATGGATTTTTGAAGTTCGATTTTGATGGCTAAATCTTTGATTATTGTAAAAATCATGGCACGAGTTAATTGTTTTCCTCGTCGGTTCAAAAACAAAGTATCTTCATGTCCTTTTTGAATATTGAGATGATTTCTTTTTGCTGAAGCATATATTTCGATGTATTTTTGAGTCAGTTCACCAATTGGAACAAAGCGTTGTTTATTACCTTTTCCAGTTATTTTTAAGAAACCTTCGTCAAAAAATAAATCTGATATTTTCAATGAAATTAATTCTGTTACTCTCAATCCACAACCATAAAGTGTTTCAAGCATAGCACGATTTCTTTCGCCTTCGGGCGTAGATAAATCGATTGTATTGATGAGATTATCTATTTCGTCAATAGACAAAGTATCGGGTAACTTTCTCCCAGTTCTAGGGGTTTCAATTAACTCCATTGGATTGTCTATCCTATAATCCTCAAAAATTAAATATGAAAAAAAACTCTTGAGTCCAGATATTATTCGGGCTTGCGAACTTGAATTTACTTCTTTAGAAACAGAGTAAATAAATTGTTGAATTGTTTCATCTGTTATTTTTATTGGAGAAACATCAATAGAATTTTTCTCTAAAAAAGCACAAAGTCGCTCTAAATCAAAACTATAATTTTCAATAGTATTTTTAGATAAACCTCGCTCGATTTTTAAATAGGATTGATAGTTTTTGATGTATGTTTTCCAATTGTTCATTGGTTAAAGATAGTTTAATTTTTTTCTACACATTTCTTGAAATTATCTAAAATCATTTGCCAACCTTGCTTTTGTAATTCTAAAGTATTTTCTGTTTCCGGATCAAATTTTTGAGTAACTAAAACTAAATTTCCCAGTTTTTCGAATGTTGTAATTACTTTTCTATCATCGGCTAAAGTATATTCAATTAATTGAAAATCAAAAATATTAGTATATTTCCCCTCAAAATCAAAACCGAATGAACCATCTTTGGCTTCCATTCTGAAATTAAATTTTTTGCCAATTTGCAAATCATTTTCAGCTTTTGGACAATGCCAATCTAGTGAAGCAAAATACCAATTTTGAATGTGTATTGGATTGTTCCAAAATTCCCAAACTTTTTCTGTGCTTACATTTATATTTACAGAAACGGTTAACATGCTTTTAAATTTAATGTAAATATAAATAATTTTCTGATTCTGAAGTTTTGTTTGTAAATTTGCAATCTCAATTTTTTGACAACGATTTCATTAATTGAGTTACATCATGAAAAATAAGAAAAAAGTAGCCTTCTACACTTTAGGATGCAAATTAAATTTCTCTGAAACCTCCACTATTGCTAGAAGTTTCACTAATGAAGGCTTTGATAGAGTCGATTTCGAGGAAGTTGCCGATATTTATGTAATCAATACGTGTTCGGTAACCGAGAATGCTGATAAACAATTCAAGCAAGTTGTCAAAAAAGCAATGAAGTTGAACGACAAAGCATTTGTCGCTGCTGTGGGTTGCTACGCACAATTAAAACCCGAAGAATTAGCCGCAGTTGATGGTGTAGATTTGGTTTTGGGAGCGACTGAAAAATTCAATATTACCAGTTATTTAAACGATTTAGTAAGTCATCCTGAGCGCAGTCGTGGCATTGGAGAGATTCATTCTTGCGAGATTTCTGAAGCCGATTTCTATGTCGGAAGTTACTCCATTGGCGATAGAACTCGTGCGTTTTTAAAGGTACAAGACGGTTGCGATTACAAATGCACCTATTGTACGATTCCGCTTGCACGAGGAATTTCTCGTTCTGATGCTTTAGAAAATGTTTTGAAAAATGCCAAAGAAATATCACAGCAAAACATCAAAGAAATAGTTTTAACTGGCGTGAATATTGGCGATTATGGCAAAGGTGAATTCGGAAATAAAAAACACGAACATACTTTTTTAGAATTGGTTCAAGAATTAGATAAAATTGATGGTATTGAAAGATTGCGAATTTCATCTATCGAACCCAATTTATTGAAAAACGAAACTATAGAATTTGTATCAAAAAGCAGAACATTTGTACCTCATTTTCACATTCCGTTACAATCAGGAAGCAACGAAATCTTAAAATTAATGAAACGCCGCTATCAGAAAGAAATTTATGTTGAGCGTGTCAATAAAATTCGAGAAGTAATGCCTCATGCTTGTATTGGTGTTGATGTTATTGTAGGCTTTCCTGGTGAAACTGATGAATTTTTCTTGGAAACATATAATTTTTTAAGCGAATTAGATATTTCTTATTTACATGTTTTCACTTATTCTGAACGTGACAATACGGAGGCCGCTTTAATGCAAAACGTTATTCCAGCAAATGTTCGTGCCAAGCGAAGTAAAATGCTTCGTGGATTATCGGTCAAAAAACGACGTGCTTTTTATGAATCGCAAATTGGTTCAAACCGAACAGTACTTTTTGAATCTGAAAATAAAGAAGGATACATTCATGGATTTACTGAAAATTATGTAAAAGTAAAAACACCTTGGAATCCAGAATTGGTAAACACTTTGCAGGAAATTAATTTGACGAAAATTGATGATGACGGAAGTGTTAGAATGGCATTTGTGTAAAATAAAAAAGTCCAAATTTCAAGATTTAAATTGAAATTTGGACCTTTATCAAAAGTTAAATCAATTAATTTTTGCAGATTCAACCAATCGAATAAATTCTGATTTATAACCATCTTCATCATTCGATAAACCTGATTTGGCTAACTTTCTTATTTCTTTTTCAGATGTATTTGCTATTAGTTTAGAATCTCGCAATTTCAATCCGAACCAAGCAACTGCAGAACCGAATTTAAAATCTGAAGATGTATTTGCCAAAGCCACCGATTTGTTGTCAATAGTTTGAACCATCTCGATACTTCTTTCGCCATCAGGTTTTTTATATCTGAATTTTATAGTCGCCAATTCCTCGCTATAATTAGTTTCGGCTTGTTTTACTTTGGTATATTTCAAATCTGATGTTGCATAATTACTTTCAACTCCAACAGGTATAATTTCGTAAAGTGCCGTCACAGAATGTCCGCTACCAAGTTCACCAGCATCAATTGCATCATTTTTAAAATCTTCAGGTTTTAATTTACGATTTTCGTAACCAATTAAACGATAGGCTTGTACATGTTTTGGATTGAATTCAATTTGAATTTTTACATCTTTTGCAATGGCAAACATCGAACCTTTAAATTCTTTACCTAAAAATCGATTCGCTTCTTGAATATTGTCTATGTAAGCATAATTTCCATTCCCTTTATCGGCTAAAATTTCCATTTTACTGTCTTTGTAATTACCCATTCCAAATCCTAAAACGGTCAAGAAAATCCCTGATTTTCTTTTCTCTTCAATTAGTTTTAGCATATCATCATCGCTTGATGAACCTACGTTAAAATCACCATCAGTAGCAATGATTACTCGATTGTTACCTTCTGAAATGAAGTTTTGTTTCGCTAGTTTGTATGCTAGTTCAATGCCTTCGCCACCAGCCGTGCTTCCGCCAGCACTCAATTCATCAAATGCATCCATAATTGCATCTTTGTCATCGCCCGATGTTGGTTCTAAAACAACACCTGCCGAACCTGCATAAACCACAATCGAAACTTTGTCTTTTTTGCGTAATTGCTTAACCAAAATGCCCATCGATTCTTTCAATAATGGCAATTTATTTTCTTCGCTCATCGAACCAGAAACATCAATTAAAAAAACTAAATTTGAAGTTGGTAAGTTAGTCATGGGGACATCTTTTCCTTGCAAACCAATTTTTAATAATTTATGATTTGTGTTCCAAGGACTTTCGCTGTATTCGGTATTTATCGAAAATGGATGTTCGTTTTTTGGTTGCGGATACGAATATTTGAAAAAATTCATCATTTCTTCAACCCGAACAGCGTCTTTTGGAACTTCTTGTCCGTTGTTAATGAACCTACGAATATTCGTATAAGAAGCATTATCTACATCAATCGAAAAAGTAGAAAGTGGCGTTTTTTTTGGAGATTCAAAAGGATTTTCTTCAAGACCTGTATAACTTTCTGCGTTTTCTTCCTGATTAGGTTCATCATTGTACAGGACTGATTCATCTTCTGAAACAGAATCGGTACAAACCATTTCTGATGATGCTTCAACTGCAGAATTCATTTCTTTAGATTCTTCAGATTTTTTGCAATTGCTTAATAATAGCAATAGAAATGCCATTAAATAAAAATGTAAATTTTTCATTTATTATATTTTTTAAAAATTAAAGTGAGAGTTTTTTGTAAAATAACTTTTGATATTCCGGATTTATCAAATGGGTTTATTTACTTTTTTTGACAATTCAAATTTGATGCCAATAATTCTGAGTTTTTATTAATATTCTATGAAATAAATAGAATAATTCAATAAAATCGTTAAAGTGTTTGTTTTATCAGTTTAAAACAAATAAATCTTTAAAAAATATACTTATTAATATTTGTAATGAAATCGAATTTTTGTAATTCGAAAAACAGTTTCACCATATTTCTCGATAAACTGAAATTTGTTCCGACCAAGTTTTTCGAGACTAATTATATTTGAGGCTGAAATTTCATAATACATTCCTTTGCCTTCCAGCATGAATTTATCACCGTTTTCACGATAGGCAGATCGAATTAAATTAAATTCAGACAAATTCCAAGTGGTAGATTTGGTATTAATATTTTCAAAATTAGTCGTCAGTCCTTCAGAAATTTCGGTTTTTGAGCCGTAATATTTTTGAATGTTTTCGAAGAAATTTAAGACATCTTCTTTTGTTTCTTCAAAATTCATTGACAAAATTTATTTATTTACAAAGACTAAAAAACTGTAATAATCTGCAAACGGAGATTTATATTTTAATTCCTGGAGGCAGTAAATCTGCATAAATTTTATTTTTTCTAAAGAAAGCAGCAATCTTGGGTAAAATTGGCACAACCTTCAACTTTCGTTCGTAAGCAATTTCCATAATGTTTTTTAAATAATCGGATATAAAATCCTCATTATCGAAACCTTCGGGAATATTTATTTTGGTTAGAAAAATTTTCTTTTCTTGAAATGAATATTCAACTGCTACCATGCCTTCGGTAACTAAAGTTTCGAATTGTCTTGCAAATGTGTTGTCTTTTATTTCTAATTTTATAAGTGTTTCCATAATTTTATTGCATTGGAACTTCTATTAAAAGTATTTTATACCCCCCCTAAATTAAATAGTACAATAAACACATAACCAAAAAAGGTCTAAAAAACCAATAAAAACAATACTTAACAGCAAAAAATGCTCGAAAACAGAATAAAATAAAATGTACATTTATATACCATTAACTACCATTTAACTACCATTGTATTAACTATTAATTACGCATTTAAACACTTAATTACCATTACGGAGTGTAAATATACATAAAAGCCCCATATTATTGATATATGGGGCTTTTTTTAAGCGTTTAAACAACCATTAACCAGCAATTATAACTAGTTAAACAACTCCTATATTTATATTTTATGATTTGATTTATTTTTAAGTATTATTATTTTGGGTATACAGTTGGGTACACAGTTGGGTACACAAAACAAATAAAATACAACACGATTAAACTATACATAAACCCTTAATAATGTTAAAAAAGCAGGTTTTTATAGTTTAAGTACCCACTTAATCCCTAGTAAAATGGTTTTTAAATATTCATAAACAATTAAATATCAATTATTTATGATTTTATTAATTTTCAAAAAATTATTATTCCCTTATAAACCAACAATACGGCTACTATGGTTTCGCTTTACAGAACCCAAGATTAAACATATTTTTTTTACATCATCTATATGAATATCAAATGGCTCATGAATTAATCTACCTTTCATGGATCCATTTTCCCACATATCCTCGTTCGTAGAACACAACAACCAATTTTCTGGTAAATCGCTCTTTTGTAAACGTTTTAAAACCCGATACTCTGTCGTTTCTATCAGATAGTCTTGACCAGGAACAACCAACTTCTTATTAAAAACCTCTTTCATAGCAACGATAGATCCCGAAACATAATCTGGAAACATACTATCTCCATGAACTCGCATAGCGCTGGTTGCATCACGGAACCAATCGCCCGCATTAACCATTTCGACGGGTTCTATTTGCGCAGGCATATCCTGACTTATTGCAGATGCCGTCATAAAACCATCGTATAATGGTATTAAATGATTATCGGGTTCCTGTCGCATTGATATAACCTTATTTTCAGTTTTTAGCATTTCCCCAATTCCCGTAAGTAGCCATTCAGAGTTAATTTCTGAAAATCTATTTAATAAATTTTGAATTGGAGTTAAGCCAGCATTGGTTCTTTTTTTACAGATTTCTGTAATCAAAGAAGTGCTTACGTCTATTTCATTTGCAAATCCTTTAGGTGTAAAAATTATATTTTTACTTTTTAAATAATTGTAACATTCTAAAAATCTAATAGTTATATCATTCATAAAAAATAATTTACATTTTTCTGTATAAAATGTTTTTTATATACAGAAAACTGTATATATTTGTCCAATAAGAAACACAATTTAAACAATGGACAAATCTAAACAAAAAAGAGCAACGTACAACCAAGATTTTATTTTGGCATTAAAAGAAAAATATGGTTTCACGGAATCATACGTCCGAAAATCTATATCAGGAGATCGCACAGGTTTTGCACCACTAAAAATAAAAGAAGATTATGATGCGCTTGTAAAAGCGTCAAAAATTAATATCAACCAACAAATGAAAAAGTTATGACAACCAAAACCATACACCACGTAAACGAACTTTTTACCTACAAGTTTGTAGAAACTCAAAAACTCATTGCAGGAAAAGTAGTGAGTAGATCCTTTAGTGAAATAATAGCAATTTAAACCTAGAAATTATGGAAAAAGTAAGTAAAACAGAGTTGTTCTTTAATAAAATTCAAAAACAACTAATTAATAATAGAAAAACAACTAAAGAGAAGTGTGATTTTTTGCTTTTCCGTCAGGGTGAAGTTCATAAAAAAGAGCATGGAACTCCTTAAGTAAGTTTATATCATGTCTTTTTAGTAAAGTTAATAAAATTTCATTTTGTAATTCCAAATTTTCAATACTCATTACTAAACTATCTATACGTTGGTTTAAAGCTGCAAATAAATCTAAATCCATACTACTATTATTTATAAGTGAGATTACAAATATAGTAAAAATCCCAAACGGCATACATCACTGGTTCGAGTCCAGTTTGGGAACAAATAAAAAATAAAATATGTTCGAATACTATCAAAACAACATTCTTTGTGTTCAGGCGAATTGGCTAGTTGATGCTCAAGTAGTAAGTTTATTTAATTATAGAGCTTTAGTAGAAAGAGGTCACATTAAACGCCTCCAACTTGGAGGCAACGGTCGCAAAGCCTTAATCCAGTTCGACACCATGCGGTCAGACATTAAGAACAAAGTCATAGAATTGGCAGGTGATCCTTATGCTAAAGTTTCGACGATTACATTCACAGATTATATCGAGCACGACCAAAAAGCACAGGATTTTTATTGGGAGTTCACTTTCGACAACAACCAATCATTACCCGAAAAAAGCAAAATAGAATATGCCATGAACGCGTCCATTTGCAATGCTATAAATGTGATTGTTAACTCCAAACTAGCACAACGAAAAGCATTAGCAGGTTCAAAAATTAATGTTTGGGAACGTCTTTGCGAAGTAATTTCAGAATTACCAAAACATACCTATCCGCATTCGTTACCAACCAACCACCGCAGACTAAAAGATAAGGTTAAACAGTATTTAAACGATGGTTACGAAGTTTTTATACACAAATCCTTTGGTTCTAAAAATGCCGAAAAAATAAACGACGATGCAAAATCGTGGATCCTTGCACGTTGGTGCGACCGTGTGAAACGAGTTGCGAATTACAATCAGTTACTTCGAGAATACAACACAATGGCTGTAGATCAAGAATGGAAGTTACTAAAATCGGAACAATCGCTCGTTAATTTCTTGACCGATACTAGAATTGAACCGTTATGGTATGGGTACCGAAATGGTGAATCAAAATTTAAAGAAAAATACACCATGCACTTCAAAACCGAATTAGCCTCTATGCGAGACAGCCTTTGGTTTTCTGACGGTACAAAAATCAACTTGTTTTATCAAGATGCTAATGGCAAAAGCAAAACAATCAATGTATATGAGGTTATGGACTCATACAGCGAAGTATTTTTAGGCTATCACATTTCAGAAAACGAAGATTACGAAGCAGGTTATCAAGCCTATAAAATGGCGATTAAAACCTCTGGTCATCGTCCGTATCAAGTCAAGTTTGATAATGGTGCAGGTAACAAAAAGTTGCATAATGGCGGTTTCTTTAATAAAATAAGCCATTTAGCCATCAAAACACAGCCATATAACGGTAAATCTAAAACCATTGAGAGTGCTTTTGGACGTTTTCAAACTCAATTTTTAGCCCAAGAATGGAATTATACAGGTCAGAATATTACAGCGACCAAAGTATCAAGCCATGCCAATATGGAGTTTATTTTGGCAAATACCGACAAATTGCCAACGCTGGACCAACTCAAAGTAATCTACCACGAAAAACGGACACTTTGGAATCAGGCTCCACACCCAAAAACAGGCAAACCAAGAATCGACATGTATCTCGATTCTCACAATCCAGATGCGCCCGAAGTTTCGCCTTTTCAAATGGTTGATTTCTTTTGGATAGAAAGAAACCTACCCGTGACCTGCCACTCTGGTGGAATATTATTTACCGAAAAGAAAATCGAGTACGAATATGTGGTTTATAACGAAAATACCAGAACAATTAATAATGATTGGCATATCAATAATGTAAATCAAAAGTTTTATATCAAGTTTGATCCAGACGATATGAGTTTAATTTATCTCTACAAGAAAACGCCCCTAGGTTTAAAGTTCGAATGTGCTGCCGAAACAAAAATAACAATTCACAATGCCGTGCAAGATCAACAGGATTGGGAAGCAGAATTTTATAGAGCACAAATTGAAGCCGTGAAACAAACGAGAATAGATACGGAAGCAAAAGTGGAAGAAAATTTAGCAAAACACAAAATGACCGCCCACGATTATGGTTTTGTAAATCCTAATCTAAAAGGAATCAACAGCAGTCGAAAATCAACTAAAGAAAAAACCGACATCGCACAGTATCAAAAGAAAATGTCCGAAGCGGTTCTAGTCGATAACCAAAAATTTGATTACACAGATTTAATGTAAAAATTAATAAGTCTCCCCTCCTTTGGAGGGGTTGAGGGAGGCTAAACTAACTAACAACAAAAGTATGACAACAGAATTCAAAAAACAAGTCCAAGAAAAACTCGAAGTATTTGTAACCAATGCAGGAAGTCAAAACAAAGCCGCTACAGCACTAACTGGCGCATCACCTGCTTTGTTATCTCAAATCAAAAACAACAATTGGGAACTGATTTCCGACGCAATGTGGCGCACGGTTGCAGCACAAATCGGAATGAATGCTAAAGATTGGGTTTGTGTAGAAACAACCGATTTTAAACTCATCACGCATTTCTTGAAAGATGCACAAAACAACGCCAACGTTTTTGCCATGACTGGCGATGCGGGTTCTGGTAAGTCTAAGACTTTTGAACTTTACATACAGGACCACAAAAACGCTTATTTATTGAGTTGTGCCGAATATTGGAACCGCAAAGAGTTTTTAGTGCAACTATTAGCATCAATGAAAATCGACTCAAGCGGTTTCAC
>JANPDC010000084.1:0-7882 GCA_031431275.1 Bacteroidota bacterium | reverse complement strand
ATTACCAATTATTTTGGTTTCGATAAAGTCTTACCAATGAATACAGGTGCTGAGGCAGTGGAGACCGCTTTAAAATTATGTAGAAAATGGGCATATGAAAAAAAAGGAATTCCAGAAAACGAAGCGCAAATCATTGTATGTGATGGCAATTTTCATGGTCGTACAACGACCATAATCTCGTTTTCTAATGACGAAAATGCTCGAAAAAACTTTGGACCATATACTGCAGGATTTATAAAAATCGCCTACGATGATTTGACCGCTCTTGAAAATGTTTTGAAATCTACTAAAAACATAGCAGGATTTTTAGTTGAGCCAATTCAAGGTGAAGCAGGAGTTTATGTGCCTTCTGAAGATTATTTAGCAAAAGCAAAAGCACTTTGCGAAGCACATAATGTTCTCTTTATTGCCGATGAAGTTCAAACCGGAATTGCAAGAACAGGTTCAATTTTAGCCGTTTGTGGTAATTGTACTTGTGAGAATACCTGTGAAAAACAACCAACATATGTTGCGCCAGATATTTTAATTCTAGGAAAAGCAATATCTGGTGGTGCCTATCCAGTATCTGCGGTTTTAGCAAATAATCATATTATGAATGTCATAAAACCAGGACAACATGGGTCAACTTTTGGAGGTAATCCTATTGCTGGAGCAGTTGCAATGGCAGCATTAGATGTTGTTTCTGATGAAAGTTTATCTCAAAATGCTCGCCGATTAGGAAAAATATTCCGTTCAGAAATCGATAAATATGTTCAAACTTCAAACATTGCCACTTTGGTTCGTGGAAAAGGTCTTTTGAATGCCATAGTAATCAATGACACAGAAGAGAGTGATACCGCTTGGAACATTTGTATGGCTTTACGAGATAATGGATTATTGGCGAAACCAACACATGGAAATATTATTCGTTTTGCTCCACCATTGGTAATGAACGAAGAACAATTACTAGATTGTATTTCAATTATTATAAAAACTTTGAAACAATTCGAAAAATAAATTTCCTAAAATGAAGTATCTCTGTTTTTTAATTTTAATGTTTATTTCTTGTAAAGATAATTCACAGGAGAAAGTCAATATTGAAGTTAAAAAAGGTTTAAAAGAAGAATTGAAAATGTTTGCGCCAAATTCGGTTTATTACACATCTATAAAAAGTGACTATGATATTAATACTGGTATTACAGTTTTTACAGAAGAGAATCTAGAATGGGAGAAAAGAAACTATCAGGTTTTTCAAAAACAAATTCTTGATAGTTTGAATCATCAGAAATTCGAACTCATAAATGCATTTGGAAACGATGATTTAATTGTACTTTTTAACGAAGTTGTTGAAGAAAAAAACAGAACAAAACACATTATTTTAGACACATTATACAATTCCTCTGATTTTGCTAAAGATAATAAGAATTTAGGAACTTCGGTTGGAATTCTGGAAAAGAATGATTTACTGGGTATTGAAGTTGCAAAAATTCAAAAAGAAGCAATAATTGCAGTTATTGAAACTCCTAAAAGCAAACCATTACAAGATAAAATTCAAGATGCATTAAAAGAATCTAAGAAAAATAATAGAGACCCGTTTGAAGTAATAAAAGTAAGAAACCCTTCAAGAGTCTTGAAAGCATGGTTTGCAAACACAAAAACAAGAAAAATTGAACCAATAGAAATAAAAAGATAATATTTACAATTTAAGATAAGAATCGTAATCCACTTAAAAATGTTTTTAGTCAAAGTTAAATAAATATTAATATTATGATAGATCTGTTATTAGAAAACCAAATAATTAAATTAGTTGAACAATCAAGAAAAGAAGCTGAAGAAAAATTAAAATCTTCTTACAGCAGACCAGAAGAAGTTTTAAAAGATATAATTAAAACTAAATTCAGGAATGTCGGATTGTTTAATAATAATTCAAATATTATCTATGTTGACAAAGTTAACATAGAAAAACAAAGTTTAAAACCAAAGACTCAAAACGATAGGACAAAATCTGTTTTGGGGTCAGCATTAATTTTTGCAGGACAACCAATTTTAAAGAAGCGTTTTGTTATGGCCGGCTCAGCAACAGGAACATCTATTGCTTCTAAATATTTATCAAAAATTTTACCCCAAAAACTTCCTATCAGAGTTTTAGGAACCACAGTTTTGGGGAGAGCCATTGGAAGGGTAGTTCCAATAGTTGGTTGGACGCTTTTGGCAATTGATATTGTTGAAATAATTATTGAATACTCAGAATTAGAACAAGATCTTGGTAAAGGTTTCGGCAAAGGTTTTGGGGGTGGAGATTTCGGAGGCGGTGGAGCAGGAGGAAGTTGGTAATCTAAATCTTAAAATGAAGAATATCGAAATCTATGAGTTTTTGTTTCAAGAAACGGGAAAAGTAATCAATAGCGAATCTCCTAATTTTAAAATCGAAAAAGATTTAAATATTTATGGTGATGAAGCCGTAGATTTTTTGACCAGATTTTCAGAAAAGTTCAATGTAAAAATGGATAAATTTATTTTCGAAGATTACTTCAATCCAGAAACTGATAAAATAAGTCTTTTTATTGCTAATGCTTTTACAAAAAAACGAATTAAAAAGGAATTAACAATTCAAAGTTTAAAAGAAGCTATAAAAAAAGGAGAATTGAAATGATAAAATATTTTTTTTTGATTTTTTTGTTTGCAACTATAAACTCAACCTATTCGCAAATAAATGGTGACAAACATTTCAAATGGCAGTGCGATTCTGCTGTGAGAAAACCATTTTTACTTGATTTCGAAAAATTATTTGATGAAACGCAAACTAAAAAATTAAATTCTTTAATTTCAAACTTTGAAAAAGAAACAACGATCGAAATCTGTATCGTTACTTTGAATGAAAATTACAAAACGGAATTTGAACTCAAAGAAAGCACAACATACATTGCTAAGTATTTTGGAATTGGAAAAAAGAATAAAAATAATGGAATTTTAATTGGAATTTCAAAGCAATCAAGAAAAATAAGGATTGAAAATGGACTTGGAATTAAACAAATTCTATCAGATTCTGAGACAAAGAAAATCATTGACGATTTATTTATTCCATATTATAAAAAAGAAAATTATTATCAAGGAACTTTAAACGGTATAAACAAACTAATAGAAGTAGTAAGAAAAAACTACAAAGTAAAATAATTAAAAACCTCTTAAACAAACCAAGTTATGGAAAATCCTTTCGAAGACAACGAAAACAAATCACAATTTGATTCTTTTGAATTACAACTCAATAATCTAGCATTAGAAAGTTTAAAATCCAGTGCAAGTTGGTCTATGTTTCTTGCTGTAATGGGATTTATTGGAATTGGTTTTATGATTTTAGCGGCATTAGCCATGACTTTGATGGGAGGATTAATTGGAGATAATGCAGTTTTAGGTGGATTTCAGAGTTTGTTCGGACTAATATATGTTGTTATAGCAGCTTTATACTTTATGCCAGTATATTATTTATTCAAATATGCTTCTAAAATGAAAACTGCATTGAACAACAAAAACAGTGAACAATTATCAGATGCATTATCAAATTTAAAATCACATCACAAATTTTTGGGAGTTTCAATTATCGTTTTAATTGGATTATATTTTTTAATGTTTATTGGACTTGCAATTTTTGGACTTTCAGGTCTTTAAGGTTTTAAATTATGAGAAAGTATTTATTATTTATCACAGTTTTTATTTATGTGTTTTGCTACAGTCAAAACTCAAATGAAATCGTTATCAAGAACGTTAATTTAATTACAATGACAAACAATAAAGTCATTGCGAATAAAACGGTTGTCGTAAAAAACGGAAAAATTTCCCAAATTAATGATTTTAAAAAAATCAAAATCAATTCAAATGCTACAGTAATTGACGGTAAAAATCAATTTCTAATGCCAGGTCTTGCGGACATGCACGTACATTTTCCTGCTGAAAATGAAATTGAAAGCCTATTGTCATTAAATATCGCAGCAGGAGTAACTCGAATTCGGGTTATGAATTCAGAAATTTCTCAAGTTCAAGTTAGAAAAAATATTTTAAAAAAATCTAATCTGATTAGTCCAATTGTATATTACAGCCAGATTATAAAAAAAGAAGATAAATATAGTGAGACCCAATTTGATAGTATAATGCTTCAAATGAAGAAAAATGATTTGCGTTTTATCAAAGCATTTGGAGTCGCAGACGAATCTACATTTGATAAATTAATGTCCTCAGCAAAGAAAAATAAAATCATCGTTTGTGGACATTATCCAAATAAAATTCCAATCGAAAAAGTTTTTAATTCTGGTTTTAAAAGCATTGAACATGTTGGTGGTCTTGATGTAATTTCGGATTCTATAAAACTCATTGAAGCAATTGCCCTAAGTTATAAAAATCAAACGTTCCATTGTCCAACTTTAGATTATGATTTGATGGCGGCTGATTTACAATATCCCGATGATTATAAAAAAAGAATGGTTTTTCAATTTGCTCCAAAAAAACTTTTAGATAAATGGCAAACCGAATATTCAAAATGGATTTCTGAAAATGGTTCTGAAAATTCTTTGAAAACTAAAAAAAATTATTTGCCAACTTTTATAAAGAAACAGCAAATAGTTAAAAAATTAAATGATTCAAAATGTAATTTACTTTTAGGTGGTGACCCAGGAAACTATTTTCAAATGAATGGTTTTAACGTTCATGAAGAAATGTTAAATTGGTCTCGAGCAGGAATTGATAATTTTTCGATTTTGAAAGCAGCAACAATAAATGCTTCTGATTTTTTTAATGAAAGTAAGCAATGGGGAACTATTGAAGTAGGTAAAAATGACGATTTGATTCTCTTTGAAAAAAATCCATTAGAAGAAATAACAAATATTTCTTCCATAAAAGCAACAATTCTTCACGGCAAAATCTATTATAAAACACAAATTTTGAATAAAATTTAATTTCGTAAAAAAATAAAAAAATCTGTCAAGTATATCATTTGACAGATTTTTTTGATAAATACAACTTTTGAGTTTCAAAAAACATAAATTTGTAAAAAAATTAGATTTACAAAGTAATCATTAGCCCAATGAAGAAAATACTTTTTCCAATAATTATGTTACTTACAATTGTAATTGCATTGTATGAACAAAGTAAGCCCAATAAAAATCTATATATAATGATAGCAGCAATTGTAATCTTTTTATACGGAATGATGCGATTGAGTGCCAAAACTCCTAGTAAGAATCAAGATAAAGAAAACGAAAATGTTTAATATAGGCGACAAAGTTTCGGTTTTAGATGACGACATGGATGGGGTTATTACTAAAATTCAATCCGACCAAATTACTGTTGAAACGACAGATGGTTTTATGCTTAATTTTAATTCAAAAGAGCTTATAAAAATAAACACATCTACTGATTTCAAGAATAGCATAGCCAGTTTTAATTCTAACGAAATCAAGAAAGAAAAAGAAATTCCAAAACCCCGAAGTTTTGTAAAAGAAAAGAAAACCAAAGAAATTCCTCCCCCAGAATTTGATCTACATATTGAAAAATTAGTCAAAAACTTTAAAGGAATGAGCAATTACGAGATTTTGACTTTGCAATCAGAAACAGCAAAGCGACATTTGGATTTTGCAATCAAAAACCGAATTCCAAAAATTGTTTTCATTCATGGAGTAGGCGAAGGTATTTTAAAATCTGAACTAGATTTTATGTTTGCGAGATATGAGAATATTGACTTCAAAGAAGGAAATTATCAAAAATATGGACAAGGTGCCACCGAAGTTTTTATTCGTCAAAATCAAAAATAAATTAGAACAATTAAAGTGGAAAAAGTTTATTTAGATAATGCATCGACCACAGCAATTCGACCCGAAGTTGTAGATGTAATGATGCATTCAATGCTCAATGATTTCGGAAATCCATCATCAAGTCACAGTTTTGGTCGAAATGCTAAAAATAGTTTAGAAACTTCAAGAAAAACAATTGCAAAGTTATTGAACGCTACTTCGCAAGAAATTATTTTTTCTTCTTGTGGAACAGAATCTAATAATTGGATTGTCAGAAGTGCTGTAACAGATTTAAAAATTAAAAGAATTGTTACGAGTAAATTAGAACACCATGCTATTTTGCATTCGGTTCAATCCATTCAAAAAGAGTATAATATAACTGTAGACTATGTGAAAACACTTTCAGACGGCAGTATTGATTTGACTAATTTGGTTGAACTATTAACAGATACTATTCCAACTTTAGTCTCGTTAATGCACATCAATAATGAAACGGGTGAAATTTTAGATTTAGAACGTGTTGGTGTTCTTTGCAAACAATCCAAAGCACTTTTTCATACAGATGCAGTTCAATCCGTTGGAAAAATAAAAATTGATATTCAAAAACTTGAAATTGATTTTTTAGTAGCAAGTGCACATAAGTTTCATGGTCCAAAAGGAATTGGATTTGCTTATGTTCGAAAAGGAATTTCGCTTCATTCAATGATCTTTGGTGGTGAGCAAGAAAAAGGATTGCGTGCTGGAACCGAAAGTTTGCATAATGTAGTTGGAATGGCAAAGGCGTTAGAAATTTCCTATCAGGAATTAGATTCTGAAAAACAATACATTTCAGAATTAAAAAAATATTGCATTAACGAATTATTCAAATCATTTCCAAAAATGAAAATAATAGGTAAAAATTCATTCTACAACATAATGAATATAATTTTACCTTTCAATGAAGATAAGACTGCAATGATACTTTTTCATTTAGACATGAAAGGAATTGCAGTTTCTAGAGGTAGTGCTTGTCAATCTGGTAGCAGTAAACCATCTCATGTTTTAGCAGAAATTCTATCTGTTGAAGATCTTAAAAAACCGAATTTGAGAATCTCTTTTAGTCATTACAATACTAAACAAGAAATTGATTATTTAATTGAAGTTTTGAAAACAAACTAAAGATCAAAAAAAACCGTTCAAGTAAATTTTGAACGGTTTTTGATATTATTTTGTTAGTTATTAGAATTGGTAACCAATTCGAACTCCACCTATTAAAGTCGTAGCTAAATCGAAATCACTTCCACCAGTTGAAGTTGTAGTTTCAGAACTACTTACGTTTGAACCATTAGTACTTTGTGTAGTTTGAACACGGTCTTTATCACTCAATCTTCTTAGAGCAAGTCCTAATTCAACTCCTAAATATACTTTTTTAGCAATATAGTAATCAGCACCAGTCAATAAACCTAATCCGATGTAAGTATTTGCGTTATTATTTCTATCAGTAGTTGTGTTGCTAGAAGTTGCTGTAGTGTTATTTGTAATTTCAGTGTATGAACGGCTTGAACCAATCAATAAATCAGCACCAACAAAATTTGACAATCTATCAGATCCTTTGAAATGCTTTTCAACACCAAGATTTATTCCGAAAAATGATGCACTATTAAAAGTTGAAGTACTAGGTACAAACGCAGGAACCGGAGTTGCAACTGGAGACGTAGTAGTAGTTGTAGTTGGTTCTGAATTACTAGCGCTTCTGTTTGCAGAAAAACCTAATCTAAATGCAATATCGTCTTTGTAAAAATATCTAAATTTCAAAGTTGGAGCACCACCAAAACTCGTTGATGTGTTCAAATTAAATCCAGAATTTCCTAAACCACCAACTAAACCAACTTCTGTAGTAATTGATCCTTTGCTTGGCTTGTAATCTGATGTTACTGTACCATAACTTTCAGTTTCAGTTTTAGGAGTTTTTGATGATCTTTGTGCGTTAGAAGCAAATACAAATGTAGTAATTGCTAAAATAGTAAATAATTTTTTCATTTCTTTTGGGTTAAATTTTTTTGCAAATGTATATATAAATCTTATAAAGACAATATTTTTAGTGAAATATTTAACAAATGCCGTTAAATGCCTTCTTAAAATGC
>JANPDC010000083.1:0-2958 GCA_031431275.1 Bacteroidota bacterium | reverse complement strand
TTATTATTTTTTCAAATATATAATAAAACTATAATTTTTTTAAATTATTACAGATAATTAATTTTTATATACTATATGTTGAGTAGTTGATATTTTGTTAACTAAAAAAGATAGTAGTTATACTTTTGAAATAAAGTAGTTTTTGATACAAAAAGTAAATTTTTTTTAAGTTTTTTCCCCTTAATAAATTGAAAATTTACTCAAGAGTTGAGTTCGAAAATGAAAATTCCAAGTTTAATTTTCGATATTTTTATCAAATTTTAAACTTGGAATTTTGAATTTATTTTTTTTAAATAATAATTAAACTATTTCAGCACTCAATCCTGCTTCGAGTAATTGTGTGCATTGCGGTTTTAGCTTATCGTATGGCCCAGTTTTCACAGTACATTTTCCATTATAATGCACTATTAAGGAGCATTGTTCCGCTTGTTCTGCCGTGTGTTGGCAAACACGAATTAAAGTATCTATTACGTGATCAAAAGTGTTTACATCATCATTATAAACTACAATTTCGTTGTTAATGGATGTTATCTCTTTTTTGCTAACTTTTTCTCTTACTTTTTCTTTAGTACTCATTTTTACATAATTGGGGTTTAAATAAAAACACAGTTAATTTATTTTTTCCTAAACATACAAAAGACAAAGTTTTGTATGGTTTCAAAGGGCGTTTTATGATCTTCAATACTACATTTCAGCTTTTCGAAATTTTTATTAAATTGATTTTCAAGAGCCGTTTCTGTATATTGTTTTATCTCAAGACCACTGCATTTAGTCGGACCTTTATCAGAAAAGGTGCCTACAATTAAAAATCCAGTAATCCATTTTTGAGTAATTGCAAGATATTTATTTATCTGTTCCTCAGTAGTCAAAAAATGAAATGTGGCTCTGTCATACCAAATATCATAAGTGGTGTCAGGAACAAATTCAATGATATCTGAAACTATCCAAGTAACCCTGTCAGCTTTATCTCCAAGACGATTTTTTGCTCGTTCTAATGCTTTTGATGAAATGTCTAAAACCGTTAAGTTTTCGTAACCTTCTTCCAATAAATAATCAATGAGTTTACTGTCGCCACCTCCTATATCAATAATTTTTGCCGATTTATCCAAATTAGTTTCTCGGATAAAATCAAGGGAGGTCTTAGGATTTTCTTGTGTCCAGCTTACTTCGTTGGGTTGTTTTGTTTCATAAACAGTGTCCCAATGATTTCTTCTGTTAGTTTCCATAATAGTTAGTACTAAATTACGTATTTTAATGAAACCCAGTTGTTTCTTTCGAATTTTTTAACATAACTTAAACCTTTTTCCGTGCAGGACGCATCAATAAATGGGATGTCTTCCGTGTAGAAACCGCTTAAAAGCAAGGTTCCTTTTGGATTCAAACAATCCACATAACTTTGCATGTCGTTCAACAAAATATTCCTGTTGATATTGGCTATAATCAAATCGTATTTTTTGTCTTTCAATAATGATGCATCACCTTCATAAACTGTAATATGTTTACATTTATTGCGTTCGGCATTTTCTATTGAATTCAAATAACACCAGTTATCAATATCGATAGCGTCAATTGGTTGTGCTCCTTTCATTTCTGCAAGAATAGCCAAGATTGCCGTTCCGCAACCCATATCAAGGGTCTTCATCCCCGTAACATCGATTTCTAATAAATGTTGAACCATCATGTGCGTGGTCTCGTGGTGACCGGTTCCGAAACTCATTTTTGGTTCAATCACAATATCGAATTCGGCGTCCGTTTTTGGATGAAAAGGCGCACGGATATGACAGTTTCCTTCTACATCTATGGCTTCGAAATTCTTTTCCCATTCCTCATTCCAATTCACTTGTTCGATTTCTTCAAAAGTATATTCGATTTTAAATTCCTCCGATTGCAAAATAAATATATTGTCAAGAATATTTTCATCCCATAAATCCTTTTGAACAAAAGCAGATATTCCAGTTTCGGTTTCTGTAAAACTTTCAAATGCTTTTTCGCCCAATTCGGCAATTAATATTTCTGAACCCAGTTCTTTTGGTTCTATGGTAAAATGATATCCGATATAAATGTTTGACATGTTTATTTTTTTTGCAAAGGTAGTATTATCTATTTCCATTGAATAATGAAAAGCAAAAAAAAAGGTTTGAATGATTTCAAACCTCTTTTTTAACGGTATTGATTTATTTTATATCGCATTTACAATTGCTACGAAATCGTCAGCTTTAAGTGCAGCTCCACCAATAAGACCACCGTCTACATCTGGTTTAGAGAAAATTTCTTTTGCATTTTCAGGTTTTACACTACCACCATAAAGGATTGATACGTCTTCAGCGATATCACTTCCAAAAGCTTTACGAACTGTTTCTCTGATGAATTCGTGCATTTCTTGTGCTTGTTCAGGAGAAGCTGTTTCTCCTGTCCCTATTGCCCAAACTGGTTCGTATGCCAAAACAATATTTGCCCAATCAGAAGCTTCAATACTAAACAATCCATCTCTCAATTGATTTTCCACAATATTGAAATAATTTTTAGATTGACGATCTTTCAATTCTTCGCCAAAACAGAAAATAACGGTCATATCATGTTCTAGAGCTGTATTTACTTTACTGGCAATTAAAGCATCAGTTTCATTAAAAATAGCTCTGCGTTCTGAATGTCCAAGAATTACGGTATTTACACCTACATTTTGTAACATATCGGCTGAAATTTCACCGGTAAAAGCACCGCTTTCTGCTTGATGCATATTTTGTGCTGCAACGTCAATATTCGTAAATTCTAAATGATCAACAGCAGAAGCCAAGTTGACAAAAGTAGGGGCTACAATTACTTGTGCTGTTGTTTCTGTTGGTATTTTAGCGATTAGCTCATTCAATAGATCCTCAGTTTGTTCTGCATTTTTATGCATTTTCCAGTTTCCTGCTACAATCTTCTTTCTCATTTTAGTTCGTGTTTTTATTTAGTTTT
>JANPDC010000082.1:0-7414 GCA_031431275.1 Bacteroidota bacterium | reverse complement strand
ATTTCTTTTAGGGCATATTCCGATAGCAAGATCTGGACTAGGTGAATCCGCTCCAGATGAACACAACGAAAATAAAGGTGCTCGTGGTGCAGATTGCTTTTATGCAGATATTGATGGATTATTTACTGATAACCAAACTTATAATGTTGCTGGAATTGATACAAAAGCAATAAACATACCTAATGATTTGAAATGGGATCAAGATTACATTCCTTCGCAACTAGAAATGGCATTTGGTCGAATTGATTTTGCTGATGTTGGTGGTTTAATTTCCGAAGAAAATTTAATGCGTAATTATTTAAACCGATTACACAATTATCGAATAGTTGCAAATGGTTATGATATGGGCAACAAAACTGCTTTTAATTTTGGTTATGATAATTCAAATGATGGATCTTATCGCAGTTTAATTCCAATATCTGGAGCAAATAATGTTGATTTTTATTCAGGAAATTTAAACTTTCCAAATTGGGTACAACAAAATGGACCCTATCAAATTTTTATGCAAAACGTTAATGTTCCTATTGTTTCTGAATGGGAAAATTTTGGAATGAATGCAACCGTTTTTTCAAGTGATCAAAGTTATTGGGGATATTGGGATGAACCTTCGGGAAATGTTTATGGCAAAATTCGAAAATTATTATCCGTAAATACTAAATGTTTATCTGCGATTTATACAACAACTGGTATTAATTTATTCCATCAGCCAGGCATGGGCGAAACAATGGGTTGGAGTTGCAAACGAATAATGGATCACAGTTTGACTAACAATTTATACGAAAAGCCATCGCAATTATATGATACGCCAGACTATTGGAATCGAACCCATTTTCAATACCACGGGGATCCAACTTTGAGGCTGAATCAAGTTAAACCTGTTTCAAATGTTGTTCTAAATTTTAACCAAGGTGAAACCATAACATGGAATGCTTCTGTTGATTCTAATATAATTGGATATCATGTTTACCGAAGTTATAATCCTTTTGGTGTTTTTGAACGATTGACAACAAATCCAATCACGGGTTTAACGTTTACTAATGTTGAGTTAACTACTGTTGTTAGATATTATATGGTTAAAGCAATAAAATTAGAAAACACTGGAAGTGGAACTTATCAAAACCCGAGTATTGGTATTTATGCAGAACAAAATTTAAAAAATAATGAATTTAATTTGGCTGATTTCACCATTTTTCCTAATCCTGCTTCAAATGTTTTAAATATTTTGAGTAGTGATAAACTGGATCGTTTTGAAATTAGAGATATACAAGGAAAAATTATTATTGAGGATAATTTAAACGCTACTACTATAGATATTAGTGGATTGCAGTCAGGAATTTATTTATTAAAAATAAAATCTGATGACAAATTGGCTTTTAAAAAATTTATTAAATATTAGATAAAATTATTTCCATTTCTTGTTGAATTTTTAGTGCTTCTGCCCTAGCCTTTTCTGCAAAATCTTTTCCATTTGAAGCATAAATTATTCCACGTGAAGAATTAACTAACAAACCAATATTTGAATTCATTCCGAATTGGCAAACTTCTTGAAGATTTCCGCCTTGAGCACCAACACCTGGTACTAAAAGGAAACTATCAGGAACAATTTTTCTGATTTCTGCAAAATATTCGGCTTTGGTTGCACCTACAACATACATCAAACTCTCAGAATTTTTCCAAGTTTTTGAAGTTTCTAAAACTTGTTGATATAAAGGTTTTTGGTTTGTTTCAATCGTTTGAAAGTCAAAAGCACCTTCGTTTGAGGTCAGGGCTAACATAATGGTATGTTTATTTTCAAAAGACAAAAATGGCTCTACAGAATCTTTGCCCATGTATGGCGCAACGGTTACAGAATCGAAATTCAAATCTTCGAAAAATGCTTTGGCATACATGGTCGAAGTATTACCAATATCGCCACGTTTTGCATCTGCAATTGTGAAAATTTCAGGATAATTTTCGTTTATATAATTGATTGTTTTTTGTAACGATTGCCAACCTTTTATACCGTATGCTTCATAAAAGGCAGTATTTGGTTTGTAGGAAACGCACAAATGGTGAGTAGCATCGATTATGGATTTATTGAATTCAAAAATTGGGTCTTCAAATTCTAAAAGATGATTTGGAATTTTGGATACATCGACATCTAAACCAATACAAAGAAATGTTTTCTTAGTTTTTATTTGATGAATTAGTTGGTTTGTAGTCATTTTTAAATTTTTTTTCAAAGTTCGGAAAGTTTCCTGAATATAAAAAAATTAAAATAAAAAATCCCGCTGGTATGAATCAACGGGACTTTCCTTAACAAAACCAAACCAAAACTTTATCTTCTATCTTTTTTTTCTTTTTTAACCTCAGATTTGTTTTCATCTGAATCTTCCTGCTTTTTATCGCTTACTTTTTCACGAGTTCCATCTTGCTTGTAATAATAGTAATCGTCGTTAGTAACATAATCATTAGTATTTTGATATCCATTATTACTATTTCCGTAATAATAAGTATTGTTATTGTTGTTGTGATAACTATTAGTGTTGCAATATGGTTGGTAATTTCTGTAAGCCTTTACTTGACCAAAAATATCGATAATTTCTCCAAAACGGTTATAAACTATTTGCAAACCACCAACTTGAGTAAGAGCAAAACGATTGTATCTCATGTAAACAGATCCAATTCTTGAAACTCTGTCTTGGAAATCATAGTTGATGAACGTGTTTCCAACTCTGCGAACTCTTCCATAATTATCTCTTTCAATAGCAACACCTCCATTTAGGTTGATATTCACTTCAAAACTTCTTCTACCAGCGGTTTTGTAATACATTCCGCCTTGTGAATTTTCATTTTGAGTATTAAAATCGAATTCTCCATTCGGAAAAACATAGAATTGAATTCCTCTTTCATTAAATTCAATTGGCTCATTATGGTTAAAACGAGTTTTGAATTCTAATTTTTTTGTTGCATCATTGATTAATGTGGATGCTTTTGTTGCGTTTGCAACTAGCATTAAACTAGCCACAAATAGGGTAATTTTTTTAGTCATAAAATTATAATTACCATTTCGGAATTCGTGAATCTGCGATTTCATAATAATCAATTTTAAAATTTTATTTTTCCAAAACTTTTTTTGGATAATAATTACATTCCAAAACTCGTGCCAAAGTTTTTAACAACGGATATAAATACTTCAAGAGTTTTAGAAAATAATTGATTATATTTGCAATAAATCATATTAAATCCAATGAATCATGCAAAATAAAATCAAAATAGTTATTGTATTTATTTTTTTATATTGTTCAAATAACTTGTTTTCACAAACTTTTCAGCAAGTTTATCAAAACATTGTTAATCAAGTTTCACAAGCAAACATTACAACTCATTTAACGACTTTTGAATCTTTAGGTTTAAAAAGAAGAGGAACGCCTCAACTACAAAATACTTTAAACTGGTTGAAAAATCAATATAGTAGTTATGGATATACTTCTTCGCAAATGGTTGAAGATTCTTATACCTATTCTGGATCTGCGGCTGTTTGTAAAAATCTAACCGTAACAAAAATTGGAACACTTTATCCAAATGTATTTTTAATTGTTTGTGGACATTATGATTCTATTCAAGGAACTGGAACAAATGATAATGGAAGTGGTGTAGCAAGTATTTTGGAAATGGCTCGTTTGCTTAAAGATGTTCCGACAGATTATTCTATTAAATTTATAAATTTTTCTGGTGAAGAAGATGGTCTCAGAGGAAGTCAAGCTTTTGTGAATAACGTTGTAAATTCTACAACTCCAAAAATGAATATCCGTTTGGTTTTTAATATTGATGAAATTGGTGGTGTTCGTGGACTTGTTAACGATACTATTACTTGTGAAAGAGACACTTCATCCCCAACATCAAACAATGCTGCATCTAATACTTTCACAAATCAAATGATTACTTGTGTTGGATTATATTCTCCATTAAATACTTTTTTGTCCTATGCGTATGCTTCAGATTACATGTCTTTTCAGAGCAATAATGAAATCATAACAGGCATGTTTGAAAAAAACGAAACCACTCACAAGCATACTACAACAGACTTATTTGCAAACATGGATGAAGTTTATAATTTTAATGTTACAAAAGCAGCATTAGGTTCTGTTTTGCATTTTGCTGTTGCAAGCACAACATTAGCAAATCAAAGTTTTGATAATGATTTTCAGGTTAGTTTTTTTCCAAATCCAACAAAGGATATTTTAAATATAAACCTTGGATCTATAAATGAAACTGAATACACTTTTTCAATAATTGATATTAACGGAAAGATAGTTTGCAAAAAAGAGATTCAAAACGCTAAACAAATTGAGCAAATTTCTGTTTCTAACTTAACTAAAGGAATGTATTTAGGTGTTTTAGAAAATTTCAACAAAAAAATTACAAAGAAAATTATTATTGAATAACTATAGTTATTATAATTTATCTTTCAAATATTTCCCAGTAATTGATTTTTTGTTTTTGGCAACTTCTTCTGGTGTGCCAAATGCTAGAATTTGACCACCATTTTCGCCACCTTCTGGACCTAAATCAATAACCCAATCGGCACATTTTATCATGTCGAGGTTGTGTTCTATAACAATTATGGAGTGTCCTTTATCGATTAATGCATCAAAAGAGGCCAATAATTTCTTTATGTCATGAAAATGTAATCCTGTTGTAGGCTCATCAAAAACAAACAATGCTTTTTCTTTAGTGGTTCCTTTTACTAAAAAAGAAGCCAATTTTATTCGTTGTGCTTCGCCACCAGAAAGTGTTGATGATGACTGACCTAATTGTACATAGCCCAAACCAACATCTTGCAATGGTTGTAGTTTTTGAACAATTTTTTCTTGCTTGTTTTCTTTGAAAAAAGCCAAAGCATCGTCAACAGTAGAGGTCAATAAATCATAAATATTTTTTCCAGCAAATGATATTTCTAAAACTTCTTTTTGAAAACGTTTTCCGTTACAAGCATCGCAAGGCAAAGAAACATCGGCCATGAAAACCATTTCTACGTTTATTGAACCTTCGCCTTTGCAAACTTCGCAACGACCAGCATCGACATTAAATGAAAAATGTTTGGCTTGATAGCCTCGAATTTTAGATAATTTTTCTTTAGCATATAAATCCCGAATATCATCATAAGCCTTTATATAAGTCACAGGATTTGATCGTGAACTTCTCCCAATTGGGTTTTGATCGACATATTCTATATGCTGTATTTTGTGATAATAGCCTTGCATATCAGTAAATTGTCCTGCTTTTTCGCCCACGCCTTCGATCTTTTTTTGCATGGCTGGAAAAAGAATTTTTTTGACCAAAGTACTTTTTCCAGAACCAGAAACCCCTGTAATTACAGTCAAAACTTCTAGTGGAAATTTTACATCAACATTTTGAAGATTATTTTCTCTAGCACCAAGGATTTCGATGTATTGTTTCCAAGATCTTCGTTTTTTTGGCGTTGTAATTTCCATTTTTCCATTCAAGTATTGCGCCGTCAATGAATCTGATTTTAATATTTCATCAAAAGTTCCTTGCGCAACCAATTCGCCACCAAAAGTTCCTGCTTCTGGACCAATATCAATAATCATATCGGCTTGTTTCATGATATCTTCATCGTGTTCAACCACAATAACTGTGTTGCCCAAATCTCGTAAAGCAATCAGAACTTTAATTAACTTTTCAGTATCTTTTGGATGTAATCCTATACTTGGTTCGTCTAGAATATACATAGAACCAACCAAAGAACTACCAAGCGATGTTGCTAAATTAATACGTTGCGATTCTCCACCAGAAAGTGTTGCAGAATTTCTGTTCAAAGTCAAATAATCTAATCCAACTTCGCTTAAAAAGGCCAATCGATTTTTGATTTCGATTAATAATCTTTTTGCGACAACTGCATCATAATCTGATAATTTTAAATTTTCGAAAAACGGAATTAGTTTTATAATTGGTAAATCGACCAAATCTGAAACTGTTTTTCCGTCAATTTTGATATAAGATGCTTCTATTCTGAGTCGTTTTCCTTTGCACGAATGACATTTTGTTTTGCCTCGATAGCGAGATAGCATCACTCGATTTTGAATTTTATAATTCTTGGCTTCTAAATCTTTGAAAAAATCATTTAAACCTTGAAAAAGTGAATTTCCTGTCCAAACTAATTCTTTTTGAGCATCAGTCAATTCAAAAAAAGGCTTGTGAATTGGAAAATCAAATTTATAAGCTTTGTTAACCAATTCATCTCGATACCAACCCATACTTTCCCCACGCCAAGGAAAAATTGCATTTTCGAAAATTGATAAAGCGGTATTTGGAATGACCAATTCTGAATCAATTCCGATTACATTTCCGTATCCATCACAAGTTGGACAAGCACCATAAGGATTATTGAAACTAAACAAATGTACATTTGGCTCAAGGAAATTCATTCCGTCTAACTCAAATTTGTTGCTATATGTAAAGCGTTTGTTATCATTCAAATCTTGCAGAAAACATTGGCCTTTACCTTCAAAAAAAGCAGTTTGAACAGCATCTGACAATCGATTATAAAAATCTTCTGACGATTCATCAGAAACTGGAACAACAATTCTATCTATAATAAGGAGAACTTCTGATTTTTTCTTTTTTGTTTTATTTTTTGTCTCATCGAGCGCAGTCGAGATGTTTGCTATTGAGGTTTCATCCAAACGAATCGTTTCATTGTCAACCAAAATTCTTGCAAAACCTTGCTGCAAAAGCACTTTTAGTTTATCTTCTAATTTTCGACCTTCTTCAAGATGTATTGGCGAAAGCAGCAACCATTTACTTCCTATCTCGAAAGTTTTTACATTGGTCACAACATCAGTAACCGTATCTTTTTTTACTTCTTTTCCTGAAACTGGCGAATACGTTTTTCCGATTCTTGCGAAAAGTAATTTCAAATAATCATAAATTTCTGTTGATGTTCCAACGGTAGATCTTGCATTGGTAGTATTTACTTTCTGCTCAATTGCTATTGCTGGTGCGATTCCTTTTATATATTCGACTTTGGGTTTGTCTAATCGTCCCAAAAACTGTCTTGCATACGATGACAAACTTTCGACATAACGGCGTTGTCCTTCGGCGTATAGAGTATCAAATGCTAATGATGATTTTCCAGAGCCTGAAAGTCCAGTAATTACTACCAATTTATTTCTTGGAATGGCTACATCTACATTTTTTAGGTTATGTATTTGTGCACCTTTAATAATTATGTTTTTCTTGGGTTCTAGTTTAGAAATATCTTGATGAATCATAGCAATTTTTGAATATTTGCAAAGATAATCAATTTGAAGCTGAATTAAAAGGTTGAAAGGTTGGGAATTTTTTGTTAAAATTGTGATTATAAAAATTTTAAAACTCTTAAAAAAAACTAAAAAAGTAAGTAAAAAAT
>JANPDC010000081.1:0-2139 GCA_031431275.1 Bacteroidota bacterium | reverse complement strand
CAAGACCAAAACCCCAATTTTTGCAAACCGCTGTTGTAGGATGTTTTTATTTTATATACGCATATTCTCCATTTGGTTTTTTAAAAGCTAGTGCAATTTCATCTGCTTCATTTTGCATTTTTTTATCTGCGTAATAATCATATGCAGAGTGAATTAATGTATAAGTTCCTCTTTTTCCTTTATACTCTGTTTCATAATTTGTTTTAAAACCATTCCAATTTAAATGTTCGGCTAAATTTTCTACATTCATTGTTGTATTTGTAGAAATCAAAAAATGTGCTAGTTTAGAAATATATTCTTTTTTATTCATTATAATTGTATTTTATTATTTATCAAATTTAAACCTAAATGGTCCTGCATCTTCAACTTTAACTATGACTTCTCCCTCAGAATTTTTTTGAGCTGAATATATTACATTTCCTTCTTGCAGTTCTGTTTTTACTGTGCCTTCACAATTGCAAATGCTTAAATCATCGTCTTTGCTTGTAGTCATTATGTTGATTATTTTTGATTTATTAGGATCAATCATTGTTGAATGTCGACCATATTCATCAATCAAATTTCTGCTGTTTTCTTGTAAAATCGTTAGAACTGTTGACGTAACCTCCAAATCATCACATTTTGGTGTGTTGTTAGTTTTAAACATTGAATCTAAAATTCCTTTTTCTCCATTTTCTGAAGTTTTGTTTCCGCAAGATACTAACATTGAAAATCCTGCAATCATAATTAATTTTCGCATAACATTTAATTATTCCCGATTACTCCACTCGGAGTTTTGAGGTGTCGAATTGGAATTATTTTTAGTTAATTTTTCCCCACCCGTTGCTGGAAAATATCCTACAACGTCTCGTGGCTTGGCGTCAGTTGGGGATTTGATTAGCCAAATGTATCGAATTAAAAACCAACTTCCAAGTACAAAACCAACTTTAAAGTTTGCCTAAAACCCCAATTGCGCCAAACCGCTGTTGTGCGTTCGTCTTTTTATTTACATTTTGTTGCAATTTACAATTTTTGGTTTACATTTTTTTTGAAATATCGTAAACCAAAAAACAATCTCATTAAATTCCATCTTCTAATAAAAAACTCATAAATAAACCAAGACATCAAAAAAGTACCCAAACTTAAAAATATAAATTTATAGAAAACTGCCCATTCCAAATTCATTATGAAATAGCCAAGTATTACTGTAATTGTTTGATGAAGAATGTATAAAGGATATACTGCTTCATTGCAATAGGCTAGTATTTTGGAGGATTGATTAAGGTATTTTGAGGCAAAACCAAAAAGACAAAGTATCCAAGATACTGAAGTAGTTACAGTAATAAATGCTTCTATAAAATGTCGCACTACACCATCTTTAAAAGGAATAGTCAAAAGTAAAAAACTTGCAAAACCAATTAAAGCAATTTTTAAATATGTTTTTCTGTTTTGTTCAACAGTTTCCCAAAAAACATCTCCAATAGATATGAGCAAAAATCCAATGAAAAATAATAATATTCCGTTAAAGAATAAGAAATAATCTTCAAAAAAAGGGTCTACAAATGCCTCCAAGATATATAAAGGCAAAACTAACCAATATAATCCAAATATTGAAGTACACATTTTTGCTGTTGTTTTAAACAAAAAATTACTGGTATTTTTTCTTAAATAGGAAAAAATAGGAACTAGCACTAACGAAAATAGGAGAAGATAGGGCAAAAACCACAAATGATGCCAATCCAAATTCATTACAGAATATTGTCCCTTAAATAATTGTGAAGGATAAAAATCAAAAAAACTACCTTGTATTTTCCCTTTGGCAAGTTCTTCATAATATAGTTGTGGCGGAACAACTACCAACATTCCAAAAACTAAAGGAATAAATAATTTTTTTAGCCTTTCAAATATAAATTGTATTATTGTTCTTTTAGCAAGGGCATAATACGTTCCCATTCCTGAAATCACAAAAAGAATAGGCAAACGCCATTGATTTAACAACCTCATTGGGTATTTAATCCATTCATAAGTAATATTATTTTTGATATGCCATTTCCAATCTTCATCTGAAATAACAAAAAACATACCTACGTGGTAAAAAATGAGCAACCCAAAAACAAGCACTCTAAGCCAATCCAAATCATATCTACGCATAAAATAAAA
>JANPDC010000080.1:0-16545 GCA_031431275.1 Bacteroidota bacterium | reverse complement strand
ATCCATTACAAATTCATTTAATGAAACAAAAGGAAATGTAAAAGTTAAAATTACATGTCAAGATATATTTCTTCAAATAGAAACAGCCATACCCTTGGGATTAATCATCAATGAATTGATGTACAATATGTACAAACACGCTTTTCCAGAATCCTCAAGTGGCATCATCAACATAAAACTCAAGAAACTAAAAACAAGATATCAATTAACCATCAAAGATAACGGAGTTGGATTTGAAGGTGAAATAGACACAGGAAAATCGATGGGTTTGAAACTAGTCAAACTATTATCAAGTCAAATAAACGGAACTTTTGAAAAAATAAAATCCGAAAAAACAGAATTTTTAATTGAATTTGCAGAGTAAAACAACAACCTAAACTATTTAATATGAAACAAACAATACTCATAGTCGAAGACGAACTTTTAATTGCGTATGATTTAAAAGAAATTTTAGAAGAAGAAGGTTATAATGTAATTATTGATGTAGTAACAGTTACTCATGCCATTGAGTTAATAGAAACTGAAAAGCCAATTTTAGTTTTAATTGATATTAATTTAAAAAATAATGATGATGGGGTTGATCTCGGACATTATCTACTAAAAAAAGATGCCATTCCCTATTTATACATCACTTCACATTCAGACAAAGCGACACTTGAAAGAGTCAAAGTAACGCGACCATATGGGTTTATAGTAAAACCATTCAAAACAATTGATATAAAAACCACAGTTTCTATAGTTTTGAACAACTATCAACACAAAAATATTGATCCAATGCGATCTGAAGAACCTTTAAAAGATGATGTTCCGTTTAGAATTCGTGAAGTTGTAAATTTTATAAATAATCATATTTTCGAAAAAATAGAAATTGAAGATTTAGCAACACTAACAAAGTGGAAAAAGCACCATTTTATTCGAATGTTTACTAAATATTTGAATATAACACCCTACCAATACATTTTACAAATTAAAATTAACAAAGCAAAATTAATGATTATTAATACCAATCAACCAATAACAGAAATTTCTCAAGATCTTGGTTTTGAGAGTTATAGTAATTTTTGTATTGCTTTTAAAAAATTAAATGATGGTAAAAACCCCGAAGTCTATAAAAAAACGACATGTGCATACAAGAATATAAATTAAAATCAATTTTCGATAGATGATGATCATAATCAACAGGTCGTTTGGGTTTAAAAAAATTATTTTTACTAAAGTAAATTTAAACCAAACCAATTATTATGAAAACAAAATTATTTTTTGGTTTAGCATTAGCATCCTTAATGTTAAACTCTTGTCAAAACGAAACGGTTGATGACACAATCGGAAAATCTGTTTCTCAAAAAGAAGAAATTCACTTGTGTATTCACAAAACACCAACAGAGATTTCATCAAACAAAGGAGGCACTCTCAACAGTGTAACATGGGCAAATGGACAAACCGTTAGTGTGAGGTTTTTAAACGGTAGTGCATTTCTAAAACAAAAAGTCCAAGAAATTGCTAATGAATGGTCAGTTTATGCAAATATTAATTTTAATTTCAATAATGACCCAAATGCTGATATTCAAATAAATTTTGATAATTCAAATCAATCTTGGTCATACTTAGGAACTTATTGTAGAAATATTGCATCAGGAGTTCCAACTATGAACTTCGGTTGGCTTACAGATAATACCTTACCACAAGAACTAAGCAGAACTATTTTACATGAATTTGGTCACGCTCTTGGAATGATTCATGAGCAAAGTAGCCCAAAACAAAATATTTCTTGGAACAAACCAGCCGTTTACGCCTATTTTGCTAGATCAGAAAACGGTGGTTGGTCAACAACAAAAGTGGATGATGCTATTTTTTATAAATACAGTCTCACACAAACTAATTCTAGTGCATATGACCCTACATCCATAATGCATTATCATGTTCCATCCGCTTTTACAACTAATGGATTTTCTGTGGGCTGGAACAATTATTTATCAAATATTGACAGATCATTTATTGCTAGTATTTATCCCTACCCTGCTGGAGTTCAAAAAGTAGCTACATTTTTCAAACACGATAATTACAATCCTTCTGGATATGCAATTGGATTAGCAGTTGGCGATTACACACTAAGCCAATTACAAGCAAAAGGAATTTTAAATGATGACATTTCATCCTTGAAAGTTATTCCTGGATATAAAGTTACAATTTATCGAGATGATTTTTTTCAAAATTCTGCTCTAAGTTTTTATGCCGATCAATCTAATTTTTACAACATCAATGGTTGGAATTTTAATGATTTAACTTCTTCGATAAAAATCGTAAGACTTTAGAAATTTAATTTATAAAAGGTTTTTATTAAATTGAAATTTGTAGGTTTTACAGGTGTTAATTGTCATTTCTAATTTTTAGAAATGGCAATTTTTTTTTACATTTTAAAATGCGTTAATTTTCGCAATAAATATAACTCAAAATAATAGCAATTTTCAATACACTATGATTTTTATCAATAACCTGTTTTGTTAAAAAAACAGTTATTTTACTTTTTAATTCCAAAACAAAAAATCATGAAAAAATTTATTTTTATTTTTAGTGTTTTACTTGCAGCATCTTGTACAGACGACACTTTAATCGAAGAAACAAAAGTTGCAGAGGCTAGTGCAATTAAGGATTCTTTAAATCTTTCAACCCAGCGAGCTGGTGATGGTGCATTCGATTTACTAGGATATGGGTTTAATGCAACAGGAGATTATGCTAACGCTAATTCAGCGGGAGGACAGGTAATTAACATATCTCTTTTAAATTCACAACAACCAGACAGAGTTGTTATAGAATTTCCATACTCTCAAGTTTATACAGAAATTTATGGTGAAGACGCTAAAAAATATTCTCAAATAGTAACAGGTAAAGTTTTTTCTGATCCAACTATAGGATTGTTTACGGGTACTTTAGATTTTTCAAATACAACCACAAGTACATATGATTCTAAATATATTTTTGGAAGTTATAACAAAACTATTTATCAAAAAAGATTAAGACTAAATCGAACCCCTTTACAATTACAACAGTTTTTGACGCCTACATTTTTAAATGATTTAACAACACAGACTCCTGCGCAATTAGTAGCCAATTATGGAACTCATGTTACAACCGATATTTACACAGGTGCTAAATTGGAGGTTTTATTTCGTTCACAAACATTTAATTTTAACAGAGATATAGCAGCGAAAGCAATGGTGAAATCTGGTTTTAATAGTTTATTTGACGCGACAGTAAATAATGATGCTGCAATTAAAGAAAACGATAGAAATTTTGATAGACAAGTTTGGTACAAAACTAGAGGTGGAAATCCAAATATAGGTTTATCAGGAACAACAAACTTAAACCAAGCACCACAAAAATTAAATTTTTCAAATTGGCAATCCAGCTCAACTGCAGCCAACTCAGTTTTAGTAGACTTTGCACCAAATGGGATCAAATTAATATATGAATTTATAGCCAATCCTCCAAAAAAGGCCGAAGTAAAAGCCTATGTTGACCAATATTTAATTAATAAAAAAGTTTCTCTAACTCCCTCACCTCCACCAGTTGCAGCCACTTTCTACAAAAATGCTAATTTTAATACTACTAATGGTTATGCAATTGGTTTACCAATTGGTGACTATACACTAAGTCAATTGCAAGCAAAAGGCATCTTAAACGATGACATTTCGTCAATATTGGTAGCATCTTCATCAATTGAAGTGATTGTTTATTATCATGATTTTTTTCAAGCTGGTGTAGGAATTCCTACTGTTGTGCCAGACCTTGGTAGTTGGGATAATAAGATAAGTTCTGTAATTATTAGAAACAGAGCGTTTTAAATTAAAACTCTTAATTTGTACTTTAAATTTGTCTTTTCATATTTTTTGAAAAGACATTTTTTTTTGTAATCTAAAGTTAAACTAAACTTATAGCAATTTTCAATACATGAGAATTATAATCAATAACCATATTTAAAAATCACACTTTAAATTTGTATGATAATTAACCAATTAAAAAAAATGTTATGAAAAAATTTATTTTTATTTTTAGTGTTTTACTTGCAGTATCTTGTACTGATGATACGCTAACAGAAGAAACTAAAGTTGCAGATGCAACTGCAGTGAAAGATTCTTTAAATACTTTAAGAGCTGGAGATGGTGCTTACGATGTTTTAGGTGCTGGTTTCAATGCGACTGGAGATTTTGCAAATGCTAATTCTGCGGGTTTTCAAGTTGTAGATATTGCTCGACTTAAAACTGCTCAACCTGATAGAGTTGTTGAAGAATTTCCATACAGCCAAGCCTATAATGAGGTGTATGGTGATGATGCAAAAGATTACACTGAAACAATAACAAGAAAAGTATTTGCAGAAACTACAGGCATAGTTCCAGGATTGTTTGCGGGGACTTTGGACTTTTCTAACATCACTACAAATAAATATGACAATAAATATGTTTATGCCAGTTATGATGTTACTGTAAAAAACAAAAGATTAAGATTAAATAGAACTGCTACACAAATGCAATCGTATTTGACAACATCTTTCACAGAAGATTTAGTTGATTTAACTCCTGCAGAATTAGTTGCAGATTATGGTACGCATGTTGCAACAGATATCTACACAGGTGGAAGGCTAGAGGTTTTATTCCGTTCACAAACAAGCAATAGCAATAGGGATGTTGCAGCAAAATCTTTAGTTAAGGCTGGATTTTTGGGTATTTTTGGAGTTGCAGTAACAAATGATGCTCAAACTATAGAAAATAGTAAAAACTTTGATAAAAAAGTATGGTACAAAACCAGAGGAGGAAATCCTAATATTGGTATTGTAGGACAAGCAAATTTAGACCAATCAACACCATCTTTAAATTTTTCAAACTGGCAGTCAAGTTGTAGTCCTTCAAATTCGGTTTTAGTTGATTTTGCACCTAATGGTCTTAAATTAATTTATGACTTTATTGCGAATCCAGTAAAAAAAGCTGCTGTAAAAGCGTATGTTGATCAATATTTAATCGATAGAAAAGTGAGTTTAATTAGTACTCCAATTGTAATTGAGAATGTTGCTTCATTCTACAATAATGAAAACTTTTTGACAACTAGTTGGTCAGCAAATCTTCCAGTTGGAAACTATACACTGGCACAAATGCAAGCAAGAGGAATTGCTAATGATCAATTAACATCTTTCAAAGTTAATCCTGGTTTTGAAGTTGTGCTTTTTGAAAATGGGGATTTTTCTGGTAGGTCACTTACATCTCAACAAGCAATTTCAAATTTGAACAACAATGTATTGTATTATTATGGTGCATTCAATATTAATTCTGTTAAATGGAATGATCAAACTTCCTCTATTGTTGTGAGACGTAGACCTTAGTTATTAAATTTTAAATTTTTTTCTTTTGAGTTGGCTGCCGTTTCTTATTTTAGAAACGGCAGTTTTTTTTAAAATTATTCGAAAGGAATCAAAATTTATAAGTATTAATATTAATAGCAATTTTCAATAGATTAAAGTTATTATCAATAACATAAATGATAATCAAACCATTAATTTCGAAGTTATTAACCTAAAAAAAATTAAAATGAAAAATGTATTTAAAACTTTAAAAATTGCTTTGTTTATAACAAGTTCAATTTTTTTTACAAACTGCTCTCAAGATAATGTTCAAGAAGTTACAACTTTTCCAGAAAAAGAAACATTCGTCGAGTTTCAGGCAAATGCAAAAGCATCAACTACCTACACTCTAAAACGGTATGTGTTTAACAGAGTGAATGGTGCTAATGGTCTTGGTCACGTAGCAGTAGGCGTAGAAATTAGAACAACTAATCCAACAGGTTTATTCTATTATTATGGCGGTGTAGAAAACACACAAGGGTCTCCAACTGTTCCTGTAGGAGGTAATAATGGAGGTTGGTATCAAATTAATTCCACAGGTGCAAACATGTTTGCAGTCATGAAAAGTAGCAGATATGGGTATAACAGATATAAATTTGAAAACACTTTTAAACCAGTTACATTAGATCAAGTTAACAACACCATCAATAGAATAAAAGGTTTTCCGACAAGAGGTTATAATGTTTTTGGAAACAATTGCATGGATGCTAGTTACGAAACACTAATGCAAGGTGGTGGCGGAGTTACTATTGCTAGTCCTCCATCACGTATATTGAATTATGCTCCAAACAGTTGGTACTATCTTTTGCCAGCATCTTGGAGTAGTAGCATAAATTTGTAGATAAAGAGTTTTACAATAGTTAAAGTACTAAAATAATTTTTACTAAAAGACAGTCAATTTAACAAATAGTTTTATTGGCTGTTTTTTTTGTTATCAATTTAAAATAAAGTCAATTTTCAATAAGTCATCATCATTATCAATAGGTTGATTCGTGAGTAAATAATTAACTTTACTTTAGTAAATTTAACAAATATTTATGTCTTTATTCTTCAAAAAAATAATTGCATAAATTTAAAACCAAACCAATTATTATGAAAAAATTAGTATTATTATCGTTATTATCTGCTACGTTATTTTCGTGTAGCAATGAGGAGAAAATGAATTCTCTTGAACAGAATCAAAAAGTTTTGGCAAATAATGGTTCCTGTAAGTTTGAATTGCCAGATAGTGGAGTTAATGGCAAAGCAGCTGTTTGGAATTGGGCGTATTATAGATGGCCAAATCAAAGTGTCATTAAAGTCAAATTTTTAGGAAACGATGCGACTAATGCAGATTTGAAATTTCGAATCAAAAGATATGCACGTCTATGGCTTAGACATGTTAATGTAAATTTTGAATTTGTGCCATCTTCTGCACCAGCAGATATTAAAATTATTGTAGGGAATGAGGGAGCAACTGGCAATTGGTCTTATTGTGGAATTCAATGTAAAGATGTTGCTCAAAATACTCCAACCATGAGTATTGGTGACTTGAGTTGGAACGGTACAGAAACTTGGTTAAGATCTACTGTTATACATGAGTTTGGACACGCTTTAGGTATGATTCATGAACATAAAAGCCCAAATTGTGATAAAACCAACTGGAATAAAGAGGCAATTATTTCTAGATATATAAATCAACAAGGTTGGACACGCGACTATGTAATACAACAAATTTTCAATAATGATGATCCATACTATTTAGACTTATCACCTTACGATCGAAATTCTGTAATGCATTATTCGTTTTCAGCTTTAGAAATGGGTACTCCAACAGAAATTTATAACACAGAATTATCTGTAACAGATAAAAGTTATATGAGTTCTAGATATCCTTTGGGAAACACAGAAAGTATATTTCGTTTTTTGAGTAATGGTATTCACTACTATAACAGAAATGCATTTGCATTTGCAGAGGGTAATACTGAGGGGGTTTTAGGACGTATATCAAAAACACAAATACCTGGAACTTTTCCCTTGTACAAACACCAAATGCCCTATGGTGATAATTATTTTAATTTTCAAAATACGGTACCTGGATATCCTCAGTATGTTAATCAAGGAATCATAGGATATGCTTTTAAAACACCTAATGCTAGTTATCCTGAACTAAAACCTATTTATCATTATTGGGGAAATAACCACCATTTTTATACAGCTAATTATGCAGAATTAGGAGCTGGAGGTTCTGGTTATGTTACACAACCTACAATGTTTTATTTATTTCCATAAAAGCGTAAATCTAAAAAAACCTCATTTACATTCTTTAATTAAATGAGGTTTTTTAATCAAAACGATTAATCAAACTAAAACCAGTTGTTATGAAAAAATTTCTACTATGTTTACTTGTTTTTATAATATTTTTTTCGTGTCAACAAGAAAATATTTCTTTGAATGAAACTACTCCCAATAATTCGTTATCGTTAGTGAACAAACGAGGATGTGGAAGTCATGAGTATTTGCTTGAGCAACTAAAAAATGATCCCAATTTTGCCGCTAAAAGACTGCAAATTGAAAATTTTACCAATCAACAAATCGATCTTTCTGAATCAAGATTATTAGCAAATGGCAAAATTGAAATACCTGTTGTTTTTAATATTTTGTATAACACAGCCAGTCAAAACATTCCCGATTCACAATTAGATTCACAAATTGCGATTCTAAATCAAGATTTTAATGCTGCAAATACTGATTTTGGTTTAGTCCCAAATATATGGTCTTCTATCAAAGCCAATATTGGGATAACTTTTGTTAAAGCAAATGTTATTAGAAAATTCACAACTAAAACTACTTGGACAGGTAACGAAATGAAAATAGCACTTTCGCCAACTACAGGAGGAATCAATGCTATAAGTCCAACTACTAAACTTAACTTTTGGATTGTAAATAGTTTGATGAGTAGTTCAGGTGGAGTTTTGCTGGGTCGAAGCAGTTTTCCTGGTGAGCCAGCCGCAACAGATGGCATTGTAGTCGATTACAGGTATGTTGGTAAAAATGGCGTTGGTTCTGGACCCTATTACAATTTAGGGCGAACTGCTACTCACGAAATTGGTCACTGGATGAATTTGGAACACATTTGGGGAAATGCAACTTGCGGTGACGATTTAGTTGGAGATACTCCCACGGCACAAGGTCCGAATTATGAAGTTCCAACCTTCCCAAAATATGGTGCATGTTCGACTACAATCCCAATGATGACCATGAACTACATGGATTATACTGATGACAAAGCAATGTATATGTTTACAAACGGTCAAAAAGCAAGAATGAATGCCATTTTTGCCTCTGCTGGGCCTAGAGCCAGTTTTAGAAACTGAAAATCTAAAAAATAAAATAATACCAATTTTCAATAGATGATGATTATAATCAACAACTACATTTAAAATTAAAACCTCAATTTTATATTTCAATTAACATTTCAATTAAATTATTATGAAAAAAATTATTTACCTATCCGTGTTCAGTTTGCTTTTTGCAAGTTGCTCTACAAATGATGAAGTTGATGCTCCTTTATCAACTCCCGAAAAAACTAATTCAATAACAATGCGCTATGGTGACAGTAGATGGGTTCCATTGGGTACAGCCGTACCCGCAGGTTGGGTTGTTATCGACGTTAATAACAGCATTGGGTTATTGATAAAGGACCTAAATGGAGCGCCTTCGGGTGCAGAACAATGGATTGTTCCGGGTAACGTACCCTATGGATGGGTTGGAATTAACAGCAACAGTGCTGGGAGAGTCTTAATTAAAAATTTATCAGGACTAGCCTCTGGAACTCAAATATGGGTACTTGTAGGTTCACGACCACCATCAGCATGGGGTTGGATTTATACTACAAGTGTTAATGGTAGTTATCGACTAATTAAAAACATAAGCGGTTTTCCTACTGGCGCACAAGAGTGGATACTTGCAAGTACAGATGTACCACTAAACTGGGTTTCTATTGATGCTAATGGTCAAACTGTACTAATTAAAAACGTTAATGGAGTTCCACCAGGAGCGCAACAATTGATACTCACAGGTTCACGATTACCAAGTGGATGGGTAACAATAAGTGCTAGTGCTGACAATACTCGTCGTTTGGCTAAAAATCTAAATGGACTTCCATCAGGATCACAAGTATTTGTACTTCCGTATACAGTTTTACCAGCAGGTTGGGTATATAACAACAGTACAACTAATCCAAACATAGGTCATATTATCAGAAAACTGTAACCACAGATTATAAAAATTTATTAATACTAAAAAAGATAATACCCCAAAGTTTATAAACTTTTGGGGTATTTTTATTTAAAAATCATCACAATATTTCGTTTGCTAATAATAACAAGTTTACTAAGTTTTTTAATTTAATAAAAATGTCGTTGAACTAGATATCTTTGTTTTATTTACATCTCCAGTATTTTTTAATGTAAATTTATTATTTTAAAGAAAGATGCTCTATCAAACCTGATAGAGCATTTTCTTTATAAAAGTATTTTGAATTATTATTGATGTTTCCCAATTTCCCAATCGTGTTTTCCTAGATATTTTTCAGCACTTTCAATTGCTCCAGTTTCAACGATGGTTCCCATGGAATCGTTCCAACGATTTAGGTATCCAAAAAGAGAAATTACTCCAAGCATTTCTACAATTTCTCCTTCGTCCCAATGCTTGTATAGTTCAATTTTGATTTTTTCATCAACTGCATTTGGAATCATTGTTGCTGCAATCGAAAAATCCAACGCTATTCTTTCTGCATCAGAAAATGAGAAATGGGTTTTATATTCCCAAATATTATCTAATTGTTCTTGTTCAGCACCATAGCGTTCAGCAGCACGAATCGTATGTGCTTGGCAGTATCTGCAACCTGCAGCGTTACTAGAAACCCATCCGATCATTCGTTTTAGTGCGGATGTCACACGACCATTATTTTCCATGACAGCCATATTCAAATTAATGAATGCTTTGGAAATCGCAGGCCGATGTTGCATAGTCAAAACCGAATTTGGGCAAAACCCCAATGTTTCATTAAAAAATTCAGCAAGTTTTCGAGTTTCCTCATCATGATTTGCTGGTAAAGGGTTAACAAGTGGCATAGTTATAGTTTATTTAAAAAGATTAATTTTTTTTGGTTTAATATCGCATTGCTGGCATTCCATATCCAGAGGTGAACAGTAAAATAGCCATTAGAATGGTTATGAGTAAAATATACAGTATTAAAAATAGTAAATAACTTTTGGCTACATAATTATTCCTTTTAACAAAATTATAAATTATAATTCCAATTAAAAAACTAAAATAAATAGTTAACAAAATAAATGTTGGCAACATTTTTTCGTTAACAAAAATTTGAACACAATAACCTAATAAAATTAGTGACACAAAAATTGTGAAACAGTTTAAAATGATTTTGATCCTTTTTGACATTTTCTAAAATTTAAGTTGTATTCCTTCAAAATTGGAAGCCATTAGTATTGCACTGATCAATAAAGTTATTATCTCCAATCCTAGGCAAATTAAAAAAGTTACAGCAATATTATTATTTCTTTTGAAATAATAATAAATAGTCAAAAGTAAAATTGTTGCTACGTGAACGACAAGCGCAATTTCTAGCCAAACTTGCCTCCTTTCATCATATTGTGTAAAGTTTAGCGGTTGTTCTTGATTAAATCCAATAGTCATTATGGCACAAATTGTAGACAAACTTAATAGTATTATTTTCAATCTTTTTGTCATAATTTTTAGACTTTAATCAAACTTCTTTTTTCTTTATTAGATTTTTGGAAATAATGAATTGCAATTTTATCACCAATTTTGACAATTTGGTCAGAATAATTATTTGAAAATGTCAATATTTATGGTAGATTTTTTTGAGCATTTACATGAAACACCATAAAAAAAGAAAAAAAGAAAACTATTTTATTCATGAATTAGGGTTGTTTGATTTCTTCTTCTTTGTACTCGCCGATGAGCCATTCGCTGTTATAATTATTGTAACGAATTATTTTTTTTATTAAGTTATTGTCTTGATAGATAAAATAGGTTATTCCAGTTGCTCTTATTTTATATTTTTCATCATCATTAAAATCAGAAATATCAATATTACCTAAATATTTAAAATTATTTATTTTATCAAGGAATTTATTGTCTATCAAAACTTTTTTTATTTTAACACTTAATTTTTCTACATTTTTATCTAAATCCAATGTTCTAATGAATTGACCATCATCTTTAATTTTAACTATTTTGTCAGTAAACACTATTTCTTTAATGCCAAATTTATTCATGTTTAATTTAACCAAATTACTACCTTGTCTTCCGACTCTGGAATGAGATACATTAAAAAAATATTCATTACCAACGATATATTTTATCACATCGAATTTTGGAATACCAAAATTATCCATAGAACCTGTTGTCATTTCCATTACTTTTACTCTTTCTTTATCGAATTTATCTCTGATAAAATGATAACGATATAGCCAAAGCGCTCGTTCGATGAAAATAAAAGCGTAAACATTATCACTTTCTTTGAAACCATATACTAGATTTGGGATGTCTAAAAATAAATCATTAGACTCATGTAAACCACTAGATGAGATCGTTTTATAAACTTTAGAAGTTTCTAAAAGAATTTCTTTTTTTTCTTTTTTATTAGAAATACACAATTCCCACGATATGCCAACTGGATCTTTTAAATTTTCTTTTTTCTGAAATAATGTGATGTTGTCAGAAATTTTTATTGTGTCAGATTTCATTCGATTATCAACTTGAGCATTTATATTAAACACCAAAAAAAAACAAAAAAACAAAATTATTTTATTCATAAATTATTTTTGTTTTATTTCTTCTTCTTTGTAATCGCCAATGATCCATTCATTTTCGAAGTTTTGAAATCGTATTATTTTGGTAACTAATGCTGTTTCTTTATAAAAAAAGAATATCGTGTAATCTCTGTTTGATTGGTATATGTTTCCAAGAATTTGTACCTTTTTCTTGTATTTCGAATTTTCAATTTCAGTTAATAGTTTACTGAGATACTCCTCTGATCTTTTAATTTTATTTTCATCTAAGGGCAAAAACTCGTAGGTCCCTGAAACACCAGAATTATTTTCAACATTAGCTCTTTTTAACGAAAACATGGGGTACCATTCTAAATCATTATCAGATAGAAAGGTTTCAACTTCTTCCTTTTTTGTTTTGTCAACAGACATTTCATAATAATAGAAAGGTTTATCGATGTACTTACTAAATAAATTGAAACTTTTAACTTGTGATTCGCTAGGTTTTTGAAAAAGATTTTTTTCTTTTTCCGATGGCGACATTTTAGAATAGGTCTCAATATTAATTTTCAGTTGATCATATCGTTTAATTCCAAATTCGCTAATTGCAACTGCTTTGAAAATTTTTTTTGGTGTTTCAAAAATAATTCTGGTTAACAAAAAGGAATTCAAGTCCATTTTGTATAAATTTTGTTTGTATTGTGAACTTTGTTGTCCTGCAAACAAATTAAAATAGAGTTTATTTTCGATTTTCTTGAAATCAGTTTTGTTAAGCATTCTTCCGAAACCTCCACTGGTTAAATAACTATCAATGATTTTTTCTTCTTTCACGAAACTATTTTTTTCAGTGAAAGTATATTTGCTAATAAATAATTCCCCAAAACGATTGTAAATGATGTATAAATTATTTTCATCAAGGTAAGAGCCAGAAATATTATACAAACTTGTGGGACTTTCACCAATGGTTTCTTGATGTTTCCATGCAATATTTTTTTCAGACGAATCTGTGTGCAGTACAATGGTATCACCTTTTTTGTTTGTTACAAGCGTTTTCCATTCTACTTTATCAACAGAATTATTTCTGTCAAAAGTTAAATGTAAATTACCGTGTTGTTGTTTGTATATCGTTTCAAATTTCATTCGATTATCAATTTGAGCATTTACATAAAACACTAAAAAAAAAGAAAAAAACAAAACTATTTTATTCATGAATTAGGGTTGTTTGATTTCTTCTTCTTTGTAGTCTCCGATAAGCCACTCGCTGTCATAGTTGTCATAACAAATAATTTTTTTTCTTAAATGACTATCTTGATAAATTAAATAAATTGTTCCTCTGGTTCTTAATTTTAAATCATCATCATGAAAATTAGTCAAATCAATATTTCCGAAGTATTTGAAATTATTTATTTTATCTAAAAGTTTACTTTCAATCAATACTTTTTTTATTTCGGCACTTACTTTCTCTGTGTTTTTGTCTAAATCTAATGTTTTAAAAAATTGCTCTTCATCTTTTATTTTAATTTTTTTGTCAGAAAATTCAATTTTTTTTATTCTAGCGTTATTAAAACTTAAAATTTGTTTAAATTTTGGACCTACATCTCTACCATATGTTAAATAGAAATAATTTACTTTATCAATTTCAAATTTATCAATACTACAAACATAACCTCCAAAATTATCTATTGAACCCGCAGAAAATAATGCGATTTTTTGTTCTTTTTTGGAGAATTTTTTATTTTGAAAGAAGTTAAATTCATAAAAAAAAACGCTTGCCTCTCTACAAACAAAAGCATATAGACAGTTATCTTTTATAAATGCATTGATTAGTTTTGGTTCATACAATTCAAAATTTTTACCAATCATGGGATGATTCTCCAGAACATTTTTTTCAAGTTCCAAAACTTCTTCTCCTTTTTTTGATAATAACAATTGCCAAGTCATTTTATCTTGAGTTTTAGTAATACTTTGATATATTTCTATAGATTTCGAGACTTTGATAGGTTCTGATTTCATGGTTTGTGAATTGATTTTTAAAAATGATAATAAAATAAATAAAAAAATATTTTTCATACTATAGAATTTTAATTTTATCAAAAAGTTTTTATTGTTTTTCCTTTGGAATCTATAATTGATATTATTCCTGCTTTATCCATAGTATCTTTTGGAAGAAAATATAAATCTTCTATAATTGAATTTATAATATGTTTCTCCATTGATGGTTTAAATGTTTGATATTGGCTGTTGTATATGTTCAAATAACCCATTCTTTCGAGAGCATTAGTTGCATATTCTCTTAATAAATCTTTATCATTAGCATGTTTTGTGGCTGATGTTATGCCATATGATGGGTCGAACCACATTTTTTTTCCTTTCCGTTCAAACATAGCAAAAACATGGTCACTAAAAGTATGTAATGGATCTTTGTTTCCTTGTGCTCTATTTGTAGTTGATGCCGCAAGTACAGGTTCTGCGGGGTCAGCAAATGTCCAACCTTTATCTCCTACATAGAATTCCCAATTAGCAAAATGTGTTTCTGTAGCTCCAGTTTTAGGATCAATACTTTTAAGGTCAGGATTTTCATAAGTGGTTTTTTTAGCAACACGGTCATATATAAAATAATAATCGGCTACTCCACCATTGCCAGAATAAATTGCAAATTGTTTTAGTAGAATTCCTTGAGTCATTGCAATGTAGATAAAAAAATCGGTCCATTCACCACATCTAAATTCACCATATTTGAAAATTACTCTACTATTTCGTCCAATGTGTGTGCCAGTTCCTGCGTCATAAAAATTTCGAGGTTTCACACTTCCTGGAGGTAATTTAGATTGTGCATCTACTGCGCTAATTCCACGCCAATAGCCCATTCCATCTGTAGTCCAATTTTTATTTTTATAAGTTCCTTCTCTACTTCTGACAACCTTTTTATCACTAAATTCTTTAAAGATAGCATTGAGTATTTGTTCCTCGTTTTCTTCTTTATTTTTCCCTAAATTCCCCTTTTCTTTAGCCTGTTTGCAACCAATCCACAATAAAGTTTCTAATATATTAGATTTTTTACTAAAACTTTTATTTTCTATTTGCATGGTTATATTTTGATCACTGTTAATTTCAAATTTTTTATATTCTGGTTTATCCCAAGTCATGTAAAAACAAAACGTAGCAGAACCCATTGGCGTCCAAGAAATTCCATCAACAGAATATTCAAAAATCAATTCAAAATTTTCAAAGTATTGTACGGTGTTCGCGTAGGGCGTGTTGGTACTTATAAATTCTATTGGATATAATTCTTTTTTTGCCTTTTTGGGGTGTGATTTTTCTTTAAAAATATATTTACCTTGTTTGTCTCGAACGCGAACTTTCACCTCTGCTGGTAAAATGGTTTCAAATGTGGCTTTAAAACTAAATACTTCGGTACTTGCTAGTGTGATTGGTATAATTGCTGGCTTTGCTAAATCGTCTGCATTGGTTCTTTTTTTGAGCCAGTGGAAATACTCTTTTTTATCTTCAAGAATCCAAAAGTTTTTGTAGTCATCAAATTTTCCTACTTCATCATTGCAAACATCATAAGTTGTGTTTACTGCAATTTTCTCTAACGAAATAATCCCCGTGGATTCTAAAGTTACTTTGTCTGGCTCGCCCACTTTCAAAACAGTTGTGTTTGTAGGCACGTCTGCAACAGGTGGCACCACATCTTTTAGAATTTTAAATTTTATAACTTTTTCATCACCACCATTTTTGATGTAAACTCCTGCGGCATTTTTTACTTTTACATAAAAACTTTCTGTTGCAGTTTTAGTCAATGCAGCCGCTCCAATAGTTGGAATTTTGGCCACACAATCGCCATTGATGCACTCTTCGGTTACACTTGCAATGGACTTTTTGGTGTCTTTTTCGCTAAAGAATTCAAAAGTAAGTTTGTCTCCATTCAAACCTTCGGTGTCAAGTGTCACATACACAATATTCCCACATTTGACATCGCTCGTGTCATTGGTGCCTTCTTTTTTACTCCACTTTGCAACAGTAATTTTTGGGTCGCAAAACCCAGATACAAAAGTACTAGCAACATCGCTTTTGCCATCTAGTTTAGCCTCCAAAAAGTAGGTATACGATCCAGAGTATTTTTTGTTGATCGAAAGATTAAACTTGTCTAACACATTACTTGCAATGGTTTTGAAAAGAATTTTTTGCGTTTTGTCTTTCAACTGCCACGTTACTTTTGCTCTTGTGCCAAGCTCAATTTGCGCTGGCGGAACGGCTAAAATACCGCCTTTTGGGTCTGGAGTCGTTTTCGGAATCCAATCAGGCACTTCAAAAAGACAGGCTTCATTTGCAGTGATTGACCATCTTGTG
>JANPDC010000079.1:0-1994 GCA_031431275.1 Bacteroidota bacterium | reverse complement strand
AATATTGGTTGTAACTGCTACTGTTTTTTTATCATTTAATAAAATATTTTCGCTAAATGCAAAGTTTTGGGATATAAAGGAATTATTTGTTAAAAACCTATCATTTAGGTTGTAAGTAACGGAGGTGTTTGCAGTAAACTTATCTCCTGTATTTCCATAATTATATGATAATGAGTAATTTGACACATATAAAGTATTTAAAGTACCTGTTCCTTTTGTGAAATTTCTAAAACTCGAATTGATATAATTAGTGTAAATTTCGTTGGATTTTAAATTTGTTTTATTATAGGACAACGATAGCATTAATGAATTTTTCTTGTTAGCTTTAAAATATATTGATGAATTCGGATTTATAAAAACTAACTGATTAACGTTGTTTTCAGAAAAAGATTCTAACCTATTTTTAAAGAAATGAACGTCAATGTAATTTATGAATTTAAATTTTTCAAAACCAAAACCGTATGATGTTTTTAGATAATAATCATTTACACAATACTTAAATCTATTTTGATACGAAATTGGAGTGTTAATTTCGTTATTAGTATTTTGTAATGTAAAATCACTGTTTACAGTATCGATTCTAAGTGTATTTCCAGCTTTTATTTCAATTAAATTACCATTTTTTTGTTTGTTTATAAAATTTAAATCTACTCCATAAAAATTCAAATCATTATTTAAATTTTGAAAGTTTCTATTTGAGTTAAAATTAAATAACGACTCATAATCTCCATTACCACTATATTTTTGCGTTTCATTTTCAATAATATTTCTAGCAGAAACTAAAAGTACATTTTTTTCATTTATTTTATAAGTGTACACTAAACTTTGATTTATAAACCGATTCGTGTCGAATAATTTTTCATTTAAAGCCGTTTGGTTGAAAAGCATATTTTTATTTGAATTCTTTTTTAATGAATTTAAAGAAATGCTGTATTCAAAAAGTTTATTTTTTGAAAATTCGGCATCAAAATTAATTTTTGTGAAAAAAACATGATTTTTAGTACGTAAAACGTCATTTTCCTGTATCAAAAAATTAAATGAATTATTTTGATATTGTGTAGTACTATTCCTGAAATTATCATTTTCATCTAAATTTAAAAACGTAGTGATTTTTAATTTATTTTTATCATTTAAATTTATAATGTTGTTCAACGACACCATTTCGTTGTTGTTAAAATTAAAACGCTTAGATTCAAATTCTACACTTGCTGGAGCAATATTTATTAATGTATTTGTTTCTTGACCAGTCCCAACCGCATCATTATCATTAAAATTATATACAAAACTATTAACGTCTCCAAGAGCATCGCTCCCATCATTATTTAAATTAGCTATAAAATAATATTTGTTTTTTTTACCAAAATTCATCAAATTGCTTTTAACATTGTAACGGCTTGCAGACACCAATCCATATCCTAAGTTTACATTACCAAACCATTGCCTTTTAGCTTCTTTATTTAATTTTAGGTTAATAGCAATTTTATTACTCTTTTCAATTCCCTTCAGTAATTTATTAGATGAGTAATTTTTTATAATTTCTACTTTTTCAATAGGTGAAACTGGCATGTTTTTGGTTAACAATTTGTAGCCTCTTTCGAAAAAATCGTCGCCTTCAACCATGATTTTTTCTACTTCTTGATTGCCCACTTTTACAGTTCCATCTTTGGCAACATTAATACCTGGTAATTTCTTCAACAAATCCTCGGCAACATTTTCATTTCCTGTTATAAAAGATTTTACATTGTATATAATAGTGTCACCTTTCTTTTCAATAGGTCTTTCTGGTTTAATAACCACCTCGTTTAGCTCAATTGCCTTATAGGTTAATGTATTATTAACAATTACAATATTGGAGTTACAATAGACTTCAATTTCATTAGAAGTATAATTAAGTTTAGAAAAATAAATTTTATGTTTGCCGAAGTTTTGAAACTTTACCACATAATTTCCCTCGGAATCAGAATAACCGTAAGAAATATTTTTATTGTTTTCAT
>JANPDC010000078.1:0-11069 GCA_031431275.1 Bacteroidota bacterium | reverse complement strand
CGTTTTGAGCAAATATAATTTCAGTATTGTACATTGTTAGTCCAATACTGAAATTATATTTGCTCAAAACGATGAAAACTTTCCACAAACAAAAATTGTAATGATTATTAACGCACCTATCAATAATGCATTTAATTATATTGTACCAATAGAATTGTCTCATATCTTTAAAAAATATAAAAATTTACCAGCCATAATTAAGACTGACGAAACTGAAAAATGGATAACGCCCGGATTGTCAAGAACTGTAACTTTTGAGGATGGTTCAACATCAAAAGAAACACTCTTGACAGTCGTTCCAAATTCTTCATTTTCATATAAAATTGAAAACTTTACTTCTCAACTTCGGTTCTTGGCAAAAAAAGTTGAAGGAAATTGGATATTTACAGAACTTGAAAATGGACAAACTAAAATAGAATGGACTTATAAAATAGTCCCAAAAAACTTTATCGCTCGAAGGTTAATTAAAATATTTTTACTCAAAAATGTTACAGTATTATTAACTAATGCACTAATAATTTTAAAAGAAGATTTAGAAATGACAAAAAAATAAAAGGCATCGCACAACTCTGGTTTGCTGCAATTGGAGTTTAGGTAAACTTAAAATTTGGTTTTGTATTTGGAAAGTCTTAAATCGATACTTTTGGCTTACCAAATTAACGACTAATTCCATATCCCAAGACGTTATCTGAAACTTGTTTTGAAATCTAAAAATTATTCCTCAATCTTTTTAACTACTTTTCTTGCAATTTCAATTTTAAATTTTTTGCCTTTCATTTTTTCATCACGAATGTTTTTTAGTAAGTCTTGCACTTTATTAAATTTTACGGCTGCAAACGAAATGAAATCTTTGACTTCAATCAATCCTAAGTCGCCTTTTTCGAGTTTTCCTTTTTGAGAAAAGAAACCCACAATATCTATTTTATTTAGTTTATTTTTTTTTCCACCCGAAATATAAAGTGTTTGAAATTGTGGCGGTTTTGGTAAAGTTGTACTGTTCTCAATAGATAAAACATTCATACCATAATCGATATAATCTAATTTTTTTTCGGTTTCGTTATGAATAATGTAAGCCGTTCCAGATGACAGCATTCTTGCAGTTCGACCATTTCGATGCGTAAATTCGTCTTCTTTCAAAGGCAAATGATAATGAATTACATGCTTCATTTCTGGAATATCTAAACCACGCGCCGCTAAATCAGTCGTGATTAAGTAAGAAACACTTCCGTTTCTAAACTGAATTAGAGCACGTTCACGTTCGTCTTGGTCCATTCCACCATGATAATAGGTAGCATAAATTCCTTTTTCGCACAAGGTGTCGCTAATTCTTTCAGCCGCATCACGATGATTACAAAATATAATTGCCGATTCCGATTTTAAAGAACAAATCAGGTTGAATAAACTTCCGATTTTATCTTTTTCTTTCGAAATTACTAATTTGGTCGATAGATTAGATTTTTCTTCTTCATTTACATTTGGAATAAAATCCAAAACTGTTGGATTGATAACTCTTGTGTATTTTGGAATTTCAATATCTGATGTTGCCGAAACCAAAACCCGTTTATTTAATTTAGTTAGTCTACCAATTATAAACGACATTTGTTCATGAAAACCAAGTTGCAACGATTTATCGAATTCATCAAGAATTAAAGTTTGAATTTTATCAACTCTAAAGGTTCCACGATCAATATGATCGGCGATTCTTCCTGGAGTTCCAATTAAAACTGCTGGTGGATTGCTTAAATTTTTAATTTCAGTTTCAATTGAATGTCCGCCATAGCAAACATTTACTTTATAATCAGTTCCCATTTTTTTCCAAACTTGCTCAATTTGTAAACCTAATTCACGCGATGGAACCAAAATTAATGTTTGAACCGAAAGAATTTCGGGTTGCAACATTTCAAAAATGGGTAATAAAAATGCCAAAGTTTTTCCTGAACCTGTTGGAGAAAGCAGCAAAACATTATTATCATTCAATATTGTTTCTTGTGCTGCAACTTGCATTTCATTAAGGTTTTCAATACTTAAATTGCCTAAAATATTGTTGGAATTTCTATTTTTATTCATTGTGCAAATGTAAGTTAAAGATTTCAGTAGTTTAGTGCATTTTTTAATTTGATTTTTAATTTCATTTTTGAAATTACAATTGATATTGTTTACTTTTGAAATCAAATTCTAACTGATGAAGTGTTCTACCTATCTAATACTATTAATTTCGTTTTCGATTTTTTCACAAAATAATAATAAATACAAAACCTTTTTCGAAAAAGGAAATGGCAATCAATCCGCTAATTATCAAGAAACTATTGATTTTTATTCGCTTTTAGAGAAAGATTTTCCAACAATAAAAATGCAAGAAATGGGTTTGACCGATTCGGGTTACCCGTTGCACATTGTAACATTCAATTCCGAAAAGAATTTTAATTTCAATGAAATTCAGAAAAATAAAGCGGTAATTCTTATCAATAATGGCATTCATGCGGGCGAACCCGATGGGATTGATGCGACAATGATGTTGTTCAGAGACTTGGCCTTAGGAAAAATAAAAATTCCCAAAAACGCCGTTATAGTTACAATTCCGATTTATAATATTGGCGGTGCATTAAATCGAAATTCGACAACACGAGCCAACCAAGATGGTCCTGAAGAATATGGATTTCGGGGAAATGGTCGTAATTTCGACTTGAACAGAGATTTTATTAAATCAGATACTCGCAACACTAAAAGTTTTGTTGACGTTTTTCATAAAATAAATGCCGATGTATTTATGGACAATCATGTAAGCAATGGTGCTGATTATCAGTATAAATTGACCTACATCATGACGCAACACAACAAACTTGGAAATGAACTTGGTACTTTTCTAAATTCAGAAATGATGCCAGAAATAGTTAAAGATTTGAATGCTAAAAAAGTCGAAGTTACACCTTATGTAAATGCTTTTGAAAATACTCCAGATAACGGATTTGCTGGTTTTTTTGAATCGCCCCGATATGCCACTGGTTACACTTCTTTGTTTAATACTATAGGTTTTGTGGTTGAAACACACATGCTGAAAAAGTATGCCGAAAGAATCAAAGTTACCTATGATTTTATGGTCTCAACTATAGATTTTACTGATAAAAATTACCAAAAAATTAAAGCATTGAGACTAAAAAACGAGTTACAATACCAATCTGGAAAAAAATATACTTTGAAATGGGAAATTGATAGTTCTAAAGTTGAAAAAATAGAGTTTTTAGGATATGAAGGAAATCATAAAAAAAGTGAAGTAACTACAGGAAATAGATTGTTTTATGACAGGAATAAACCTTATAAAAAAACTATTCCTTATTACAAAGAATACAAATCTACTCAAGAAATAGTTATACCTAAAGCATACATAATACCAAAATCTTGGTGGAATGTGATAGATTTATTGAAATCGAATAGTATTATTTATTCTCAATTAAAAAATGATACAATTATAGAAGTTGAAAGTTACAAAATTGTGGATTACAAAACGGGAACAAATGCATATGAAGGGCATTATCCACATCGATATACTAAAATATCTTCTAAAATTGAAAAAATTGAGTTTACTAAAGGCGATTTTTTATTTAAAACAAACCAAAAAGCAGTGAAATATCTTTTGGAAACTTTAGAACCTTCGGCGATTGATTCTTTTTTTAATTGGAATTTTTTCGATACGATTTTACAACAAAAAGAAGGTTTTTCGGAATATGTTTTTGAAGATTTGGCTAATACAATTCTAAAAGAAAATCCAATATTAAAATCTGAATTTGAAAAGAAAAAACAAGAAGATGCTATTTTCTCAAAAAGTCCAGAAGCACAATTAGATTGGGTTTACAAACACTCTGTTTATTACGAAAAAGCACATTTACAATATCCTGTTTATAGAATAAATTAATCGTTTTTTTCAAACAGCAACTTTATATTTTCATAGGAATTCAACAAAGCTTTTTGTACTTGTTCAGGATTTAACCAAACAGCCTTTTCTATTCCTTCTTCGATTTGTCCTTGCGGAATTCCATCAAAAGTAGAGTGCATTTCAAACCAATGGGTTATTTTTAGTTTAAAAATACCATTTCGTTTAAAAACGTGATATGTTTTCTGTAGTTTTTTTATGATTTTTAAATTAGTCACACCTGTTTCTTCTTCTACTTCACGCATGGCTGTTTCTTCGATTTCCTCGCCTTTTTCTGTACCACCTTTTGGCAAATCCCATTTTCCATCACGAAAAATAAACAAAACTTCCCCTTTTTTATTATAGACCAAACCTCCGCCAGCCTTTGAAACTGGTATTTTTGATTTAAAAATCTTCATCATTTCAGTCTCATCTGGATAATATAGAGATACTTTTTGAATTTTATTTTGAAACATTTTAACAATAAGTTGTTCAATGTCAATGCTTTCTAATAAAAACAATTGAAAATCTGTTTCTTTACTGATTTCATTTGTTAAGAAAAGTGGTTTATCGTTCACAAAAACTTTATACATTTGCAATATGATTTTTAATAAAGATACAGCCGAAAAAACTGCCGAATTACTTTTGCAAATTAATGCAATTAAATTGAATCCATCAAAACCTTTTTTGTGGGCGAGTGGTTGGCAGTCACCAATTTATTGTGACAATCGTTTGACACTGTCATTTCCATTAATTAGAAATTATTTGAGAGACGAATTTTCAAAACATATAGAAAATCAATTTGGAAAGCCAGATGTTATTGCTGGAGTTGCAACAGGCGCTATTGGAATAGGAATTTTAGTTGCAGAAAGTCTTGGTTTACCGTTTGTATATGTTCGTCCAGAAGCAAAAAAGCATGGTCGTCAAAATCAAGTCGAAGGATTTTTGCAAGGGGGACAAAATGTAGTTGTAGTTGAAGATCTAATCAGCACAGGCAACAGCAGTCTTTTGGCAGTTGAAGCTTTGAGGAATGAAGGTGCAAATGTAAAAGGAATGGCAGCCATTTTTAATTATGGTTTTGAAATTGCATCAACAAATTTTAAAAAAGCAAATGTTGATTTGTTTACTCTTGGGGATTATGAAAATTTATTGCCATTAGCCGTTCAAAAAAAATACATCACTGAAGAAGAAGAAATTACCTTGAAAGAATGGCGCGAAAATCCTGCTATTTGGACAGTTTAAAAATATTAAAAAAAATATAATGAATTTAGAAAGCCCTAAAGTTACCGTTGAAAAATCTGCACAATACATGTTTGATGCTTTGTGTGAAGTCAAAAATTATGAAAAGTTAATGCCAGACTCAATCGCAAAGTTTGAAGTTACTAGCGAAGATGCTTTTATTTTTGGTTTGAAAGGCATGCCAGAAATTAAATTAAGGATGAAAGAAAAGCATCCGTCAAATAAAGTTGTTTTGGGTGCAGCAAGTGATAAATTACCATTTACACTAACTGCAATTATTGATTCAATTTCAGATCAATCAAGTGAAGTTCAACTTTTTTTCGAAGGAGAATTCAATACTATGATGGCGATGATGATAAAAGGTCCGATTGTAAATTTTCTTAAATCCTTATCAGAAAATATGATTAAATTATAAATTGGTTTATTAAATTGAAAAAGGCTTTCAATTTCTGAAAGCCTTTTTTAATTTATTTAGTAAATATTAGTTGTCACCCAATTTTTTGAAATCTTCTTTAGAAATCTCACCTGATTGAATTTGTCTTAATTCTTCCATGTGTGATTGCATGAATGCGTGCATTTCATCAGAAATATTTGAAGGTCTAGCCGTTTTGTATGTTCCGTTTAATACTCCAGTATAGTAGAAAAAGAAATTTGAATCAAAACTTGCAGGTGTTAAATTTCCATTAGCCGGTGCAGCAAGTAAAAATCCTAAACGAACAGCAGATCTTCTTTGTGCTGGAGTTCCATGATGACCAGGATTTGTTGTTCCAAAATCTCCAATTGCAAATGCAAAATCAGAAGCAGAAGCTATTGCTGCAAAACTTGCAGAGTTGAAACCTGCTGGTTTTCTCAAATAATATCCTGCAAATCCATCTGCCTCTAACTCATTTGGTCTAGCAGTTGATTCTCGAACAGATGGTAAACCAAATGTGAATTGCAATTGATGTCCAAATTCGTGTGCTAAAATCATTGCGTTAACAATATTGCTAGAATTTTTAGATTTAGCATCTTTATATATTGCTTCACCATAATAAATTTTTCTAGGATTACTACCATATGATATAGCATTGTAAGTTGATCCTGGGTTGCTAGCATCTTTTACAAATCGAAGTGTAACTACAGATTGACCCCAAAGAGCAGAAATTTTCGAGTTTTGATTATTCATAAAATTAGTATCTGTTGTACTTCCAAAAGAAGTACTCAATACCGATGCAGCACTCCAATTGTTGTCTACAAAACTACATTGTTTGTTCAATAATGATGGTTGTTCAATCGCTTCAGATTGGACATTTTCTGTAACTACTTCTTCATTTTTACTACAAGCAAATAACATTCCTAATGCTAAAGCAGAAACTAATAATCCTGTTTTTTTTGTTTTCATTTTTTTTAAAATTTGGTTTGGTTGTTGTTAATAATTATGTAAAACTATTAAAACTTTGCGTAATTCCAAATTTTATGGTTAAAATGTTTTATTTATTGATGATTATATAATTTATCATATTTTATAAAAAATAAAATATTATTAGTAATTTATACCATAATATTTTAAGTATAATTTAATGTATTAACATTTATTTTGTGTATTTTATAATTTTGATTAATGTTTTATAATGAAACTTTATCATTCGTTTATTTTATTTGTAAATTTGCTAAACAAATTTTTGGATGTAATAATTAATAGAGATATGTTCTAAAGTATGGAGTTTATTTTGCTAATTTTTTGTGGTTTTTTGGGCTAAATAATCACTCTCTATAAAGTCATTTCGTTGAGAATTCAATCAAAAATTAAAAAGAATAAGTTTGAAGAAAGCAAAAGGAATTTTAGTCGATAAAAAGACTAAATATTGATTTTTTATGAAATCATATTTAGAGTAAGCAAATAACAAAAAATTGGCATCAGTTAAAAAAAATAATATTTCCTTGAACTAAATAGGTTATAAATTGATTACAATTTAAAATAAGTAAAATCTAAAACTAAAAAAGAATTTAGTTTCAAATAAAAAAACCTCACTATTTCTAGTAAGGTTTTAGTGAAGGCAGAAGGATTCGAACCTTCGACCGCCTGCTTAGAAGGCAGGTGCTCTATCCAGCTGAGCTATGCCTCCATTGCTCAAAATGTTATTTCAATTTAGTCGGGGTGGCAGGATTCGAACCTGCGGCCTCCTGCTCCCAAAGCAGGCGCGATAACCGAGCTACGCTACACCCCGAAAAATCTGCGGAGAGTAAGGGATTCGAACCCTTGGTACAGTTACCCATACGCATGTTTAGCAAACATGTCCTTTCGGCCACTCAGGCAACTCTCCAAATTCAAAGAACAATAATCTTTTAAGCGGTTGCAAATATAAAGTTTCATTATGTATTTTACAACTAAAAATTACTATTTTTTATGATTTTATTTTTATTAAATAAAAGATGTTCAATATCAATGAAATAGTCTTTTTATTATCAAAAATGTTTAGTTTATTTGTACTACAAACAAAAATAAAAATGAAATTAAATATTCAAATACATTATATTTTACTTTTTCTGTTCTTTTTTTCATGTAAATCTAAAGATCCAGTTGTAAACAAAATGGACCTCAGTTTAAATAAAACAGAACTAGTTGAAGATGAATTAGATATGACGTCAAAGCCAAATGATTCAACTTTTGTAAATATCAAGAAATTTAGTAAAAACTTTGTTTTTGATATGAAATATGCTACTAAAGATAATTTTTTGAAAGCAAAAGTATATGATTGTGCCGAATGTGTTTTGAGGTATAAAACTGTAAAGGCACTAATTATTGCAAGTGACACTCTTAAAAAATTAGGGTATAAAATTAAGTTTTTTGATTGTTATCGTCCACATGACGTGCAAGTTAAAATGTGGAAAATTGTACCAAATGCAAAATATGTTGCTAATCCAGTGAAAGGATCCATACATAATAGAGGTTGCGCGGTTGATTTAACATTGGTTACTCTCAAGGGAAAAGAACTAGATATGGGAACAAAATTTGATTTTTTTGGTGAACAAGCAAGTCAAAATTATAAAAATTTATCTACAACCATTCTAAAAAACCGTCAATTACTGAAATCAATTATGAAATTTGCCAACTTTGATCCGATAGAATCCGAATGGTGGCATTACAATCTTGTTGATGGAAGAAATGAAAAAGTATCAAATTTTAAATGGAAGTGCCAATAAAGTTTATTCTATACATTTCAAGAAGTTTACAAAAAAGTTTGAAGAATCATAATACAAATTATCCATTTCAGATTTTATTCCATTTTTAATTATAAAATCCTCCTTTTCTGTTGCAAATTTAATTCTCAAAAATGAAAATGGTATTTTTTTCAATTCTTCAATTGCTCCTTCGGGAAAACCAAAATTACCAATTACAACTCGAACATTATTAAAATTTTTATCTACAATTGATGTGCCACAGGTATCATTTCCTAAATACACAAGTGGAATTATTTTTTGATTTGTCAATTGAATAAATAATCTAGATTGTTTGTCAAAACATTTTGCTTTCACAAATCCATTATTTTTGTTAATGATTTGGAGCACTAACGTGGGCATGCCATCTGTATTTGCGAGATGAAAATATATAAAATCTGATTTCTTTCCAAAATTTTGTTCAGACATTAAATAATCTTTAGTTGCTTTAAAAGTTCCTAAACTGTCTTTTATATTGTCGCTAAATTCGCAATCTTTTTGTGCAAAAAGTGTTATGTTTGATAATAAAATCAGGATAAATAGTATTTTCTTCATTTGTATAAATTATATTTTTTTGCAAATTAAAACAATTTTTTCTTCATTTACGTTAGTAGTAAAAAAACAATATTGATTTCCGCCATCTTTTATGTTCCATTTTTTTCGAATATTTTCTACAGTTTCAGGAAAATTTCGAATTGTGAGATTTGATTTTTGATTTTGTAGCAATTTCATTTCATTTTTTTGGTATAAAATACATTTCTCTATTTCAAAAACTCTGCCAGGAAATGTTATTTTTTTATCAGAAGTGTATAAATGAGAATGATGTTGTAGTTTTTCTAAACCAAATTGTAATCCTACTTCGTCAAATCCACCAGACTTCATTATGCTTGAGTTGGATTCATAAAGATATTTTTTTGGTAAACTAAAATTTGATATTTGCTTATTCTTTTGTAAAATAAAATTAAAACTTTCTTCGTATTCTTTTGTGATATTTATTGTTTTTATTTCAATGCTTGAACTATGTTCTTTTTTAATTTCCCATAAAAGCTCTTTCACTTCGTTATCAATAGCAACAATATGAATTGATTTTACATTTTTAAGTTCTAACAAACCAGCCGAAATGTCTAAAATTGGAGCTGTTTTTACAAGAATATTTTTAGAATATTGAAAATAAAAATCTAGTAAATCTGGAACATTTGGCAAGCAATCTTTTAGCATAAAAACTTTACCCTTTGACTCATTTCTTCTAGATGGATCTATATATATCCAATCAAAATTTTGATTCAAGGTTTTTAAAACTTCAAAACTATCGTTGTTATGAAATTGAACATTTTTAATTTTTAGTTGATTGAAATTATTTTGAACAATTTTAGATAAATCGGAACTAATTTCGCAATGATCAATATTTTTGATTTTCTTAGAGAAATATAAATCATCCACACCAAAACCGCCTGTTAAATCGATAAGGCTATTTCCTGAAACTATTTCGGATTTGTATTTTGCTGTTTTTTCTGATGATGTTTGCTCAACTGAAACCTTACTTGGATAAATGATATTTTTTGAATTGAAAAACGTTGGAAGTTTTTCTTTTGCCTTTGTTTTGGCTGCAATTTGATTTAAAATAGAAATCCACTCAACATCTTGAAAAGGATTTTTTTGTAATGCCATTTTGGAAATGTCTTTCCCAACAGAATTCGAAATAAATTCTTGAATTTCAGGATTTAGAAGTTCGTAATTCAAAACTAAATGTCTTTTGTGATTTCTTGAATAATTTTGTTTTCGGGCAAAAACTCTTTTCCAATCACTTTTAGCATAGTGTACATGGGTACAGCAACAATCATTCCGGTTATTCCAAATAAAATACCAGAGATTAAAATGACTAAAAATATTTCTAAAGGGTGTGATTTGACACTTTTTGAGAAAATTATTGGTTGAGAAATGTTACTGTCAATGAGATGTATGATTATAAATCCTATGAAAATATAAATTGATTGTGGTAAAGTATCGTTTTGAAAATCACCATTGATGTTACTAATCATGGTTAAAACTGCTGCGAAAATTGCGCCAATTAACGGACCAACATAAGGAATAATATTCAAAATTCCGCATAAAAAAGCAATTACAAATGCATTTTCTGCTCCAAAAATTAAGAGAACAATAAAATATAAAATAACTACAATAACCAATTGAAAAAGTAATCCAATGAAATATCGGCTCAATAATTCATTACTTTTTTGAATAGAATTTATGATTTTTTCTTCATGATTTTTTGGAAAAATTCTTTTTATTCCAATCATAAAACTAATTTTATCTTTCAGAAAGAAAAAGGTAATGAATAAAACACAACCCAATCCAATTCCAAAACTACTAACTGTTCCAATAATTGAATTAACAAAGTTTGTTATGAAACTAAAATTTAATTTTGACGCTAGATTATTTTGTTTTATGATGTTCTTGGCATTGATGTTGTGGCTTTCTAGAAATATGCTGATTTCAGAAAGTAACACATTTATATTACCTTCAATTTTATTAATGTTCAAAAGAGATAAACTCTCTATTTGAGATAGAATAAGCGGCACAAATAGCATTATGAAACCTACAATCAAACCGACAAAAAGCAATAGTGTAGTTACTGATGCAAAAAGATTATTAAATCGTAGTTTTGTTTTTAAAAAAATTTGAATTGGACTACCAATTAAAGTTAAAATTAGTGCTACAATCAAAT
>JANPDC010000077.1:0-10471 GCA_031431275.1 Bacteroidota bacterium | reverse complement strand
CCCATTGATCTACTACTTGACCACTCAAATTAACTGTAAAATAATATAAATAGGGTCCAATCCATTTTTTATATTCTTCTTTTGTTGTTGTATTACTAGGATTTACTATTTCAAAATTTTTATTATTTGCAATACAGTATTGTAATTCTATAGCACTTAATGGTTTGTTTTCTAAAGTTGTAATTATGTCCCATTGTGGGTCAAGAAACACCCATTTTTTTAAATCTTTTAAATATACTTCATTTGCTACATGACCTGCTCCACTTTTTACCTCGCTAACATCTTTTGTCATTAGACTTAATCCGCGTATTTTAATACCTAAAGATGATAAACATTCTTTAGCTACAAATCCATATTCAACACATCTAAAACGTTTTCCTTTTTCTGCTTCTTTAAGTATAAAAAGAGCATCAACTATTTCAGGTTCGTTATCACCGTCGTGTTTCCAACGACTATGAACCCAACTTTGTACTTTTATTACTTTTTCAAATTCAGTTTTGCAATTTGTGATTAAAGTATCTAATTTATATTTATTACGAAGTATTTTTAATTTATTCTCGTTACTTAAATCTTGATACTCAAGTTTGTGTTCTCCAATTAATAAAGTGTCAAAAGTTAATTTTTCGACATTTTGGTCAGGACTTTCTTTTCCCATTGGTATTATTCCACCTAATCTTGGTGATAACCAAAAAGCAAAAATTATGAATCCTAAAAATAGGAATAGAAACGATTTGAGAATTTTTTTTTTCATAGAAAAAGGTTATTTATATTCAGCATCAATTTGTGCAATAATTTTTTTCATTTTAGCAATACACGAATCATATCTTTCAAAAATATAATCTACACGTTTTAGAGTATTTGCTTTGTTTTGGGCTTTACTAGTAAACAATAACTTTTCTATGTTGGTTTTATTTTCACTGTTTCTAATAAGATTGTCTTGAATATAATCACTAAAATCAATTTTCTGATTTGCATAACCATTTGTGTTATTTATCAATCCAGGAATGTTTTCTTGGTATAAATCTAACACATCATTTTGCAATAATTTGTCTTCAATATTACCTAATTTGCCTGAAGATTTAAAACCTTCAAAGCGACCACTATTGGGTACAAGTCCTGTTGTGTTGTACATCCATTTCATGTGTGTACTCAAACTATCTTGGTTAATTTCAGATTCGTTACTTAAACTAGAGATATATTGAAATGCATTTTTACTTTTTTGAAAAGATTTTTTATCTTCATACATTTCTTTAATATCTTTTGATAAATCGGCTTTTAAACCTATCAAAAATTCTTCGACTTCTTTTTGTTGGTGCCTGTGTTCACTCCAGCTGTGTAGCCAAATAGACAATGTTACTGCAAATACAATAATGAAAATTTCTAGTAAAAATTCTTTAAATTTTTCCATGAAAGTATGCTCTTCACTGTGCCAAACTTTATAAACTTTTTTGGTGTGTTTTATAATTTCTTGATCTGCCATTTTATCTGTTTTTATATTTTACACTTGCCATTCCTGAGTCATCAACTGAAATATTTTTTGATGAATTAAGTTTGGCACTGCTTACACCCGAAATATCAAAACTGCCTTTGGCAATGATTAATTCTTGAAAATTTAATGTACTTGCTCCCGAACAATCTACAGTTGCGTTTTGGGTTACATTTCCTTTTAAATTGATTGTTGATGCACCCGATATATCAGCATTTAATACTTTGGTATTGATGTTTAGATTGACTGTGCAAGCTCCAGAAACATCTATGGCAAAGGTGCTTGTACCAAATATATCTTTGCTCAGAACATTTGTAGCAGAACTTAAATCGAGCGAGTTTAAGGCTTTCATTGTCACAAAAAGTTTGAATTTGTTATCTTTATTAAGATTTATAGAACCCAATTTTGGATTTTTAAATTCAATTCCTAAAATATTACTCTTTACTTTTAGTTTAAAATAGGTTGCGTACTTTTCTGGAACTTCAAGAACTACTTTTTGAGTATCGCCTTTAGTTATGAATATATCTATTGGTGCCGAACAATCAATACCTGTAAAAGCATCAACATTATATTCTAATCTTTTGTTTTGAGCATTTGTAAATTGCATGGCAATTAAACAAATAAGAAGGGTTAATTTTTTCATTTTTATTAATTTATTTAATTTTCTTTCCAATATTTTTTTACAAATTCAATCCAATTTTTATTTTCTTTAGGTATATAAACATCTGGTGGATAGCCTTTTTTATCATACGAAACACCTTTATCTAAATAATTGGCTCTGCGCATTGGTATTGATAAACCGAATTTATCACAAGGCATTTCATAATCATTCAAGTTGCCATAATCTAAATAACCCGCAGAATTTTGCCCAAAAACAATTACTTTATTACTAATTTCTCTTGCCACCATTAAAAAAGTTTCGCCACTACTACCATTATTTTCATTGCTTAAAACCGCCACTTTTTTTGGAAATTCTAATATTTTATCATATTTCAAATTAGGTTCTTCGTCATTGTACCAAGAATTTGGATTTTTGGTTCCGTACTCGATTCTTTTTTCAAGATAATCAATAGTTTCTTTATCAAAATATTTTCTTTGTGCTGCTAGCATGGTTTTCCATTTTTCAACATTTTCTGTCGAAAGCCAGTTTTTATTGCCATCGCTAATCATTTCTTTGGTATAAAAATAAGGTAATAAACTTTCGTAAACTGAGGTGTCTCCGCCAGTATTATTTCTAAAATCGACTATCCAATTGGGAATAGTTTTAAGTATTTCGGCATTTTTTTTCATTGCTGCTTCTACAACAGATTTGAGTTCTATTTTGCAAGATTTTAAAGCAATATAGACCGTTTTATTATCAAGATATTTCAATTGGAAATCTCCAAATTCTGAATACTTATTTATAAATTCATTTTCAGAAATTGTGTCTTTTGAAACTGGGAATGATTTTTTCCATATACCAAATTTTTCAAATTCCATAAAATTTTTAATAACTTTTGATGAAACCATTTCTTTGCTAAAATCACCAGTAGCGTATATTGTTTTGAAATTTGTTTTTGCTGCTAATTTCGATTTGAATTTTAGCATGCCCTCTTTCCAATTTTGGTTTTTGGCGTTTACAATTATTCCGTCAAAACTTTTATCTTTTGAATTGTAAACTATAGCAACTTCATAACCTTGCGATTTCCAAATGCCTTCTATAGGATTTAGTTTTTTTGTTTTTAGATATTCATCAACTGACGCTTTTGTCCATTTTGTAATTGTAGGAGCATTTGATTTTCCGGTTTTATCATTTAAATCAGATGGTAAGTCAGCGTTTAATTGCAAATGTTTGTCATAAAAAAATAAACGGTATTTTTCTAAAATGTCATAACATTTTCTAATGTCTTGATTTTTTGAAGTAGCGGTTCTTAAAGAATCGACTAACTTGTTATAACTATTTTCGGTTTTGAGATTCACTTTGTCTTTATAACCTGCATAATTTAGGCTTACTTTAGAAATCAAATGATTCAAATTTGTCAAACAATCACATTGGTCTTGTGCATTTGATATTGCAAAATTTAATATAATTAGTATAAAAAGTAATTTTTTCATTAAGAATAATTTAAAATTAAAGACTCAAAAAAAATTTATTTGTTACAAAATTGAAAAAACCATTCGCTGTTACACGAATGATTTTTCATTTAAAACTTATTCATCTAATGCTTTCAAATTATCATCAGGAATTCTATCAATCAAATAATTGTAAGGATCGATTCCTGCATTGTAAGGCAATTCTTTGACCCTGAATTGATAAACATTGTCTTTTTTCGTAATCTTAAATCGTTGGCTATAAATCACTTTTCCAGTTTCGTTTTCATCATTATCTGATTTTGCAAATAGCGAAAAGTCAATAAAATCATTAATCGGAATTGCAGTTTCTTTTCCTAGTTTATCACATCTGAATTTCTCGGAAGTTGTGGTTAAAGTAACTTCGTATTCATTGCCAATTTTCTTGTATTTGGCATCGACCATTCGGTTAGAAAACATAGTTATATTCTCGAACATATCAGTTACAATATACTGTAATTCTGGTGGAGTTACTTTCTTGAATTCGTTTATAACATCAATAGAAGTGGCATACGGCGGATTTTTATAAGCAAATTTATCTACTATATTTTTCAATGCCTCGTTAACTTTTGCTTCGCCAATCATTTCTTTTAGATAATACATCACAACGCTGGCTTTGGCATAATGAATGTAACCTTGTCCTTCGGTTTTTATCATTGGATTTTCGCCCTCACGTTCTTGACTTCTGCCTCGCAAATAATCATTCATTTCGTATTGCAAGAATTTTTTCATCTTGTCTTTGCCATATTCTTTTTCCATCACCATCAAGGCAGAATATTGCGCAAAACCTTCACTAAAAAATTCGCTTCCTTGCATATTAGCACCTACAACTTGATGTGCCCACCACTGATGACCCATTTCGTGTGCAACTACATAGTATACACCATCAATCTTGTCTTTGGTTACTTCACGCAAATCGGTTACAAAACCAATTCCTTCGCCATACGGCATGGTTCCTGGGAATGCTTGTGCGAAACTTCCGTATCTTGGAAACTCAATAATTCTACATTGTTTATTGTAATAAGGACCAAAGTTTTTAGTGTAATATTCTAATGATTTTTCGATACTTTTTTGCATATTTGGAACATTCACAGCATGTTCTTTGTGATAATATACTTCTATATCAATACCGTTCCATTTTTTGCGAGCCACTTCGTATTTTGCCGAAATAAAAGCATAAAAATTTAATGATTGATGGTCTAGTTTATAAGTAAAATAGTTTCTTCCATTGGATTTCCATGATTTTATTAAACTTCCTGGAGCAACAGCAGTTTGGTCTGGAGCGGTCGAAATTGTGGTTGTCAAATCAACCCAATTGGCATTTAACGGAATATAACAACTTTCTCTTGATTTGAAATCATTTGGATTGAGTTTAGCCATTCTCATACGAGTTGGTAGATTCATTTTTTTTCGTTTGTTCAAATCATCAATTTCTTTGTTTCTATCATAACCAAAAGTGGGTAAAATGTCGCCATTATTAAAGAAAGTGCCATTCTCGGTCAATTGTGTAAATGTAACTTCGTTTTCAAAACCTTTGGTTGTTCGGGCTACTTTATACACAATCTGTAAACTATCACTTGGAGCTAATGGTTTTGATAATTTATAAATTCGATAATCCAAATTGGTGTCATTCAATTTTAATTTTGCACCAGCAATCACAATTTGAGTTGTGTCGCAAAGTGTTGGAATATTAAAATGAATTTCTGAAATTGTTTCTTTAGAAATATTGCGAACCCAAGAGGTAATGGTAGCTTTCATACTTCTGTCTTCAGGTATTAAATCAATGGCGTAATCAAATTTGTAATAGGTTGGCTGCGTACTATTTTCGTATTTTTTATACGTTTTTTCATAAGCCACTTGATTGTCTTCGGCTTCTTGTTCTGTTTGATAAGTGTTTAAAACTTTGGTGTTGTAATACACAAATCCAGAACAACAAATAAAGGCAATGATGCTTAATGCAAAACCAAGTTTGTTTTTAGCAAAACTAGTTTTAGCATGCGATAAACGATTTTTAAGTTCCGTTTCTTTGCCTCGAGCATAAAAAGCGATTGATACAAAAATGAGGATAACACAAAACAAAATCCAATAGATACTGTACCAAGATAAACCTGAAACAAACGGTCCGAAACCATTCATGTCTGAATAAATAGGTCTTGGTCTTGCACCAAAACGAAGCATATTGGTATTGATTTTAAACAACGACCAAACAGGACCAATAATAATCATTAAGGCTACAAATGCAAAATAAGCAATATATCGGTTGTTAATTAAATAATGAAATAATAACGAGACAACCACTAAGAAAAACAAATAAGACAATCTAATGACCAATAATGATTTAACATAAACGCCAATTTCATAATTGTAATAGCCATAAAATGTTTGTGTGATTATACCAACCAAAATTGTAAATGACAATACTATAAAAAGGGCAATCATAATGGCCGCTAGTTTCGACAAAAACAACATACTTGTTTTGATAGGCGTTGCGTCTTGAATTTCATTTATTTTGGCATCACGTTCTTTCCAAACCAAAACACCTGTGTAAAACACAATAAATCCAAACATAAACATTAAAAAATTACTTTCAATAGTATTTACGACATCATAAGTTACAGGATATTGTTTTGCACCATAACGACCCGTAAAACCAAATAAACTTCCAGTTAAATTCATTAACCCAATGGCTACGATTATTATAAAAGTTGGGTTTTTGATAACGGCTTTGGTTTCAAATTTAATTAAGTTCCAAAAGATACTCAATGAAAAAACATTGGCTTTTGTAGGTTTCAAATTTTCGTTGAACGTTACAATTGGTGTTGTTTCAACTTTTGTTTTTTTAGTTTTCTTTACTTTTTCATTTTTAGTATTGAAAGAAAAACGAGAATAGATAAAGAACAATAGCAATAACGTTACTCCAAGCCAAACCAATCGATTGGTTAGTAAATCGCCAACTAAGGCTACGCCTGATGCATTTTTTTCGGCAACGGTTAAATATTTGGTCATGATATTGAATGGGTTCATTCCAAATGGATCCAATAAATTTGCCAACCATTCTTTCTTGATATCAGCAGTAAAAATGGAAGAAACGACATACATTACCAAAATAAGCATCGACCCAATAAACGAAATGACATTACTTCTAAAAATAACTGCCAAACCATATAATAAAACTCCTGAGATAATAACATTTGGCAAGCCGAATGCAAAAATTCCCCAGAAATGTCCCGACCAAACTACTTCACCAAAACGATCGGCTGGCGACATATTCATACCTGGTGATAAAATTGGAGCCAATAAAGCACCAATCGAAATACCTAATAACGGAATTACGGATATTAATGCCGCACCAATGAATTTTCCAAAGAAATAATCTCTTTTTTTGATAGGAGAAGAGAATACAAATTGATGCATTCCGGAAGTAAAATCACGAGTTGCAGAAGCGTTCATGAAAGAAGTTGTCATCAATAGACAAATAAGCGACATAAATGCATAAAAATTTTGCACTACATAAGGTGCATTTCTAAAAGTATTGCCAACGCCACCACCAATTTGAACATTATCTGATGAAATAGCAAAGAAAACTAGGAGCGTATTGATGAATAAAAATATCCACAACATTGGTGATTTTATCCAATATCTAAGTTCGTGTTGTATAAATTTCCACATAATTTTTTAGATTTAAAAATTTATACTAATTCGTTTAGTTTTGCAAAAAACACATCTTCCAAATTTTCTTCGGCTTTTGAGAAACCATTATCAAGAGCAACGTCAGAGAAAACATGAATAAGTGGTTGTCCACCCACTAATTTTTCCGAAATCACTTTGTAGTCTTCTTGGTATTTAGGCAATTCTAACTTGGTAACTTTTTTCTCGTAGACTTTACCTTTTACTTGATGCAGTGCATCGTCAGTATTTCCAGCATACAATACTTTCACTTTATCTACAACTGCCATTTGCGTGCACAATTCGCGAACATCTTGTACAATGTGTTTAGAGAGAATTACAATTGTATTTTCGCCAATTTCACTCAAAATATTATAAAAACGGTTTCTTTCGCCTGGATCTAAACCAGCAGTAGGTTCATCTACAATTACTAATTTTGGAGAGCCAATAAGACATTGTGCAATACCGAAACGTTGGCGCATACCGCCACTATAACTGCTAACGGCATTTTTGCGTTGCTCCCAAAGGTTTACTTTTACAAGTAATTGTTCGATAATTTGTTTACGATCAGATTTGTTTTCAAAACCTTTTAGCAATGCTAAATGATCTAATAAATCGACTGCTGAGGTTCGTGGGTAAACGCCAAATTCTTGTGGCAAATAACCTAACACTTTTCTAACTGCTTCTTTGTTCTTTAAAACATCAATGTCGCCAAGGGTTACTGTACCAGAATCGGCATCTTGTAAAGTGGCTAATGTGCGCATGAGTGATGATTTTCCAGCGCCATTTGGTCCTAGAAGTCCAAACATTCCAGTTTTAATAGTTAAACTTACGTCGTTTAAAGCATGAACGCCATTGCTGTACTTTTTTGATAAATTGTTGATTACTAAATTCATAATTATTTTTGGTTATGATTGATATTATTTGTAAGACTAAACATTTGTTAATTTGTTACAAATAGTTTCTTATAATGTTTAATACATACATAGATTTATACTTTGTAAAAAATCAAGCTTCTCTGTTGATTTAGAAATTTAATTTTGATTAAGTATTTGTGCTTTGAAATTAGATTTATTATTTTTTTCTGTAACAAAGAAACAATAAGACTTGTCTTTGTTGCAATTTATATCTTAAAATATTTTTTCAACTCTACAATTTGTTCCGAGTTCAAATTCATTACATTTATAGACAGCGAAAACTGATAATGCTCGTCGATAAACTCAAATAGAATTTCAACTTTATGGTTTTGAGAAAAATTATGTAATATTGTTTCCGTTTCTCTTTTATTGGTAATGGTAAAATTTAAGACACTAATTTTCGGACTTCTTTCTGCTTTCTTATCCAGTTCTTGATTCTCTTTTTTTACTTCTCGTAACAATAGTTTGGTTCGCAATTCATCGGCATTTTTCTTGCGTTGTTTTCTTATTTCTAATTGCTTCAAGGCTTGCTCTTCGTTATACAAATGCTTTTTTAGATTTATTGAAACACTTGCCACTAATTCTATCGCTTCTTCCATTTTGTGTGGCACAAAACCAATGCCTTGGCAACCACAACTGTAAATATTATACTTATTATCAACCAAATATTTTATGCATTGCCATTGCTCGTCTTCGTCTTTTTTTGGCAAACGCAAATCACGACCTAAATTAACCATTAATGTTCGGCAGTTTGGACAGTGAAAATCTTTTGATTCCGTTGCATTTGGGTCAACATCGAATAAATTTTTTCGTTTGAAACCTACTTGGCAATTAAAACAACCGAAGGTATTTTTGTAATTGTAAAATCCGTAGCGACACATAATTAATGCTTTAGTTTTATTTTTTTTACAATGCTTTCATTTTTTAATCCTGTTCCTTCAAATTCAAAATCAAAAAACATACTAATTTCTGCAGTTAATTTATTTTTCTCAATATTGATGAGTTTTATTTCAGAGACATCAACAGGATTGTGCCTTTCGGCTAAGTAAACCGATCCATCAATATAACCTTGATTTGGATTAATAGGAAAATTAAATGTTTTGTCAATACAATTTGATAAATCATTGAGTAAAGCAACTTGTGTTAAATGAATGCTTGTGTCTATAATTTGATTTTCAAATATAAATTTCGAAATCGGAATTATAATATGATACATTTTATCTTCGACATTAGAAATTATTGCTTCTAAAAATTGTAATTTTTTTACAGAAAAATTATCAGTTAGATCTTTCATTTTTAATTAATTTTTTATTTTCAAAGTAATTTGATAAATTTTTATAAAATAGTTTTTATTGGAAATAGTTTTTCATCCAATTGGCAAATAACTGACCGTATTTTTCTTTTGCTTTAGCATTCATCAGTTCTGCTTGTTCGCTAGTTATCGGATCTAAATTGAAATTGTCTTTTAACCAAGTTGCATATTCTTCAACTCTTGGATTTTCATTGTAAGTTTCATCTTTGTAACCTATTCCGTTTGCGCCATAAATGGAGGTGTTAAACGAAAGATAATGCAATAGATCTTTCACATTTTCGAATAAAACATCAAATCCACCTTCGTCACCAAATATAACAATGGGTTGTTCAGAAATACTTTTTGTTGCATCACAAATCCAAATAAAGACCAAGGTGCCACTTGATGATGTTTGCGCAATTCCTTTTAATGCATTTTGAAAATTTTTATCTATATTATAAGTATCTAACATAGGCAAACCGCCACTTTCTTCAAATTGAAACCGTCCCGAATACCATTCTTGGCTAATACTATCAAAATTTAATAAAGCCACCAACTCTGATGGAACTTCATAGGGTGCAAAGTTTTTTTGTAAATCTTCTTGTGTCATACTATTTTAATTTATTTCTTGATAATCTTTGAATAATTGTTTTGTAATAGGTCAATAAATTTGACTTGACTTTCTAAATTTTTTGCACCCGAAATAAAAATGTAAACCATTTGAGTGTCTTTTTTATAATGTGCTAATTTGATGTATAAAACATCTTTTTTTCCGTAATGTAAGCCACCAATCCAGTTATTTGTTGATTCGTTGTCAGTTTCTTGTAAGCCAATTTTCATTCCTTCAATTTCATCTTCATCGTAGTCATACTCTATCAATATACCCAATGTTTCCATGACAAACTCAAATTTTGATTTCCAAAACCAAAAGGCATAATCAAATTCGGGATATAATAAAATTTTCTTTTACATCTATCTTGAAAAAATGAATAAACTCAAAAA
>JANPDC010000076.1:0-2953 GCA_031431275.1 Bacteroidota bacterium | reverse complement strand
AGATTGTTAAATGTATCGTTATAATCAGATTTACAATTAATTCGAACGCTTAAATAATTACTTAAGTTTTCCCTAAATAAATTAATTTCTGTAATATCATATTCTTGGCTGTATGATTTTGCAGCTTGATAATCTAATTTTTTTGCAATTTTTTCTGTAACTGTAATTAATTCTTCAGTGTTTAAATACTCTTTACTAATTATATGGATTGAATTTGCCATTATTTTAAATTTTTTAGTTGTTGTAAATCAGTTATTATTATAACTCCCTTCCTTTGAAGCGCCTTAAGAACTGGGTGTGTAATGTCGATTGCATTATCATTGAAGGATTTTATCGCTAAAACACATTTCCTGTTATTAAGATTTATATATTTTTCGTTTTTTGGATTTAAGTATTTATCAAATTGCTTAAAATAATCTTTTGATATAATATTCTTTGAAACACTCTCCTTACATTCTATGATATATTTTGATGTGCCCACATCAATATCGCCCGCAGCATTCAATCTTTTGCCATTTTCAATTATTTCATAACTATTGCTAAAATCTGTTATTTTATCATATTTACTCAATTCTCTTGCAACTTCGGCTTCCCAAAGTTTTCCTTTATCAGAACTTTTAAGACCTGCTTCAATAGATTTGTTTATATCCTTCTCTATAACTCTACTCCATCTTAATTCGGTATTCGCTAAATTAAATGCCGTCAAATGGTTTAAATCTGGAGTTATTTTAGGTTTTAGTTTCCACAAATCATCTAAAACCTCAACCAATTTAGTCCCACTTACTTTCCAAGCATCTTTTAAAGTTTCTCTAACTTCTTTTGCAGTACTACTAGCAATTTCCTCTCCTTTGTAAATTACGGCATAACCTTGAACTTTTCCATCAAAACCTATGCCTTTTATAAAAGTTACTTCCGCTTTTTGTAATTGAAATTAGTTCTATTAAAAAATGAAAAACTGCAACTTTTCTAAATTGCAGTTTTTCGTTTTTATGACTCTGAATTAAATTTTTCAAACACAAATTTTAATGATTCATTAGTAGTGATTTGTTTCTCTATAAGTTTTTTTAGAAAAAATAACTTATCTATTTCTCTATCAATTTCATAACCCATTCTTGGGTAGAGATAATAATTTATTGATTTCCATTCAAATGGATGGTAACTATACTCTTCTTTATCTTTTTTTATTAACTCTTTCTTGAAAGGATCAAACTCAGGATGCTTTAGAAGATGATCAATTCTTTCTTCAATAGATAAAATTAAACTTATTAAAATATCAATACTTAAAGAAAAATCCACTTCTTTGAGAATCATATTTTTTATAGATTCTTTATGAATGTTTAAAATATTTTTAATGTAGTATTCATAAAAACTCATAGGGCGATAAGAACTAATATCATTTTTATCTGCAAATATTATTTTTAAGTTTTTCATAAATTATTTTTTTAGTAAAATTATAGCACTTTCAAGTTTTCCATTGATTCTGGACTCTAATATATCATCAATTTTGTCAAATTGATATTGGCTCATAGTTTTGTAAAAAGTGGTTTCTTTGGCAGCCAATTCTTTATTACCATTAAATTTTTTTAATGCATTAGTATATTCTTTATAACCTAAAGAACTTCCTCCTAGATAACTTGGATTTAATCGCCATTCAGTTTTTACTTTCTTTATTTTTTTACCAAAAAACTCAAAAGCTTCACTTGTAAATTTTTGACCTAAACCTTTTGTTGCTCCTAATGTATTAAAATCAAATTCAAGCATTCCACCAAAAAGTCTTGCTCTGTTCGTTAAATTAGATTTCTTTATTATCCACTCAATATAATTTTCTTCTCTAACTATTTTATATATAATGTCTTTAAACATTCTAGTTACCGGTAATTTATCTAAAACCTCAACCAATTTATTTCCACTCGCTTTCCAAGCATCTTTTAAAGTTTCTCTAACTTCCTTTGCGCTACCACTAGCGATTTCTTCTCCTTTGTAAATTACGGCATAACCTTGAACTTTTACATCAAAACCTATGCCTTTTATAAAAATAGCGTCTGCTTTTTGCAATCGAGTGATTTCGGCTAATTCTATTCTAATTCCATCTGCAATTATAGCCTGTTCGACAAAAAGAATTTCTTTAATTGTACTCTTTGTAAAATTAGCAATATTTTTTTCTATTACTACTTTAAAAATAAAAGCTCGTACAAAATTTTTAAATTCGGCTTTTGCCGTTCCATCTAAAATTTTAAGACCTCCTTTAAAAATTCCGTTTAGTAATACTGGACCTGCTGTTAGTGCACCGCCTACTAAATATATTTTACTCCAGGTTTCTACAAACTCTTTTGAAAGTTCATCTTCGATTAGGGCAAAAATCGTGTCGGTTGTAGCCAGAGTGATATCTGCTGCTGCCAAGGCTAGTAGCCTAATGAGGCTGTAGAAACTATAATAAAAATATGTTAACTCTTGAATTACTTTTAGTCTTTTGCCTAATTCTTGTTGAAATGCTGTATCGTGAACAAAAATGACAGGAATCTAATCGTTTTATGGAATGTTTCTGAAAACTAAAAGTTTATAGTATTTGCATAGCAAAACTTAAACAATTAAATTTGGTGGTGTATTTAAAGTAATGTAAGTATCTTTTTGTTGGAAATTTAACACTTGTGATTTGTTAAAAATGATACTTTCAATTCCTTTAGGTGTTTCCTCGTTGTATACAAAAATATCAGGTATTTCTGATACAATTTCCTTTAAAAAAGGGATGAGTAGTTTATCTTCATAACCATACTCAATGATAATCATCATGCCATAATCACTTATACCATAAAGATTGTTAAATGTATCGTTATAATCAGATTTACAATTAATTCGAACGCTTAAATAATTACTTAAGTTTTCCCTAAATAAATTAATTTCTGTAATATCATATTCTTGGCTGTATGATTTTGCAGCTTGATAATCTAATTTT
>JANPDC010000075.1:0-9745 GCA_031431275.1 Bacteroidota bacterium | reverse complement strand
ATTTTTTAGTTTTTTCAAGATCATTTTGAGTGTTAAACTTTTCAATTCCTTCAATTGCACTCGATACAATTGCGATAGGAGTTTTGAGTTCATGAGAAATATTGCTAATGAAATCATTTTTTATTTCGGCAATTTGTTTTTGTTTATTGATGATTTTTAAAAGATAAAATAGGCAAGAAATAATAGTTAACGAAAGTAAAAAAGATAAAAAAATACTCAGTAAACTTTCTCTTAAAACCAATATTCCAAGGTTTGATGTATAAATTTTTATATTTAGATTTGAAAACATATTGCTCGATTTTGATTCAATAATACATTCAAAATCTCTTCTTGAGGTACTATTTTTTTCTGAAAAATTATCAAAAGTATACGCTGGTCTATCGTTTTTTAGTATTGAAACGACATATTTAGAATCAAAGCCTTTCTTTTTTAAAGCATTGCAAATTTCTGAAGTTATTTTTTTGTAATCAATATTGTCATTAAAAATGAAATTAGGCTGGTTTTGCACTTCTGAACTATCTATTAAATCAACATAAAAAGGTTGGTTTTTTAAAGTATCATTTTCAGGATTTAATTTCTTTAAAATCGAAACAGACTTGTCTATGTTTATAATAATTTTTTTTATTTGACCCAAATTTTTAACTTTAAAATATTTTGCTTGAATCAGTTTGCGTTTTTTTAAATTTCCAAAATAGTCACCTCTCAGATTGCTATTCTTTAGATTATTTTCTAATTTATAATTAATTTTCAATGCTGCTAAATCAATAAAATATTTATCGACCGCATTATCAAGCGTAATTTGCAAATCATTAATCATTCTATCTCGAGTTAGATTATAATTTTTCACATTCCAATATACTTGTATTCCAATAATCGTGATTACGGTTAATGTGATGAAATAGATTAAAAACGGGAATTTTCTTTTTTTCATAAATCAAAAATAGTCATTGTTTTTATAAAAAATACACCATTAACAATCGTTAACATTGCTTAACTATTTGTTTGATATTGATGAGTTTAATTTGCTATAAATAACTTTAAAACTAATAAAATGAAAAATCGATTAAATTTGATCACGAGTTTACTAATTTTTGTATTTCCAAATATACTATTAGCACAAAATTTTGAGGGTAAAGCCATTTATTTTTCAAAAATGAAATTTCAAGACGCTTCATCTAAAATTAAGTCTGATAAAAATCCAGAATTGTCAAAGCAAATTGAAGCGGCCTTAAAAAAGGCTTCTGAAAAAACGTATTGTCTAAGTTTCAATAAATCTGAATCTATTTTTGAAGAAGAAGAAAAATTAGAATCTCAAGGAGCAAATCACTCAGGAATTAAAATTATGATGTCTGGTCAAGGAAAAAAATACATAAACAGAAAACAAAATAAACAAATCTTTGAAAATGATATCCTTGGAAAAGAATTTTTAGTAACTGATGAAATCACAAATTGGAATTGGGAATTGAAATCAGAAACTAAAAACATAGGTGGATATTTGTGTAACAAGGCGGAATCAATCGTCAAAGTTTCAGCCGCTGAAATGCAAGAATATCAAGATTATTTGAAAAAAGGGTCAAATCAAAAAACAAGTTTAGTCATTCAATCTGAGCCGAAAGACAATGTCATAACGGCTTGGTACACATCAGAAATTCCAGTAAATCATGGACCCGATAAATATTCGGGATTACCAGGCTTGATTTTAGAAGTAAATGATGACGATGTCATTCTGCTGTGCTCAAAAGTTATTTTGAACCCAAAAGACAAAGTGAAAATTAAAATTCCAAATACAGGAGAATCAGTAACTCAGGAAAAGTTTGATAAAACTCAAAAAGATAAAATGAATAGTTTAAAAGATAAAGATGGAAAGATCATTTTATCGAATATGAAAAACTAAATTTTAAAAACAGATTAAACCTTCCTTTAAAACTTTAAAACTATTAATATGAAAATCATTTTCGCTATCGTTGCTTTATTAGCAAGTTATTTTGCACAAGCACAAACCAATTTTCAAGGGCAAGCCACTTATTTTTCTAAAACGGATTTGCCAATTAGAATGAAAAACATGACTGCAAGTAAAGATTTGCCGCCAGATATAATAAAGGAATTACAAGAAAATATAAAACGCGAAAACGAAAAAACATTTACCTTGATTTTTGACAAAAATGTCTCTACATACAAAGAAGAACAAAAACTTTCGAACGGTGAATCGTTTATAACAAGTAATATAAATACTACAGGTTTGCATTATAAAAACATAAAAGATAAAATTTATATGGTTGAAAAGGAATCGCTTTCGAAGGAATTTTTGATTAAAGAAACTTTACCCGAGTTAAACTGGAAACTAACCCAAGAATCTAAAAAAATTGGTAATTATCTTTGTTATAAAGCCACAGCAATAAAAAAAATAAACGATTCTGATGCCGGATTTCTGAGAGAAAATAAAGTAAAAAAAGACACAAAAACTAATTTCATTAAAGATAAAGAAGATCCAACAGAAATCGAAGTTATTGCATGGTACACAACAGAAATTGCTGTAAATCAAGGTCCAGAAAACTATTGGGGTTTGCCTGGCTTGATACTCGAAATTCAGCAAGGGAAAACAGTTATTTTGTGTTCAAAAGTAATTTTGAATACCAAGATAAAAAAAGAAATTAAAGCACCAACTAGGGGTGAAGTTGTAACCCAAAAAAAATACGAAGAAATGGTAGCCAAAAAGAAAGCAGAAATTAACGAATCTTTTAGAAAAGGGAAGTCTAATACAATTAATTTTGGAGAATAAACTTTTGTAACAAATTAAACCTTCTATCGTCTAAACAGTCTTATATATTAAAAATTCAAATGCAAAAAACAATCCTATTTTTCATCATTTTATTTTCAACCATTTCATTTTCACAAACCATAAAATTTGATGGTTTTATTGAAGATCTTACAAAAAATCCTTTAGAAATGGCGAATGTAATGGCAGTAAATGCTGCAACAAAATCAATGGATGCCTATGCAATTACAAACGATAAAGGCAGGTTTGTTTTGAATTTGAAACCAAACACCGCATATTTGATTAAAGTGAGTTTTCTTGGAATGAAATCCAAAGAGATTGAAATCAAAACAGGAAACGAATCCATTTCGAAAACTATTTTTCTAGAAGACGGCGAAACAAGTCTCAAAGACGTTGAAATTGTTAGAGAAATGCCAGTTTCCATAAAAGGAGATACCATAGTTTACAATGCAGACTCTTTCAAAACGGGAACAGAACGCAAACTCGAAGATGTTTTGAAAAAATTGCCAGGTGTTGAGGTCAATAAAGATGGGGAAATTGAAGTCGAAGGCAAAAAAGTAACTAAATTGATGGTAGAAGGCAAAGATTTTTTTGATGGAGATACTAAATTAGGAGTGAAAAATATTCCTGCGGATGCGATAGATAAAATTCAGGTTTTGCGAAATTATAACGAAGTTGGCGCACTAAAAGGACTCGGAAACGATCAAGACAATGTTGCCATGAACATCAAATTAAAATCTGGAAAAAAGAATTTTTGGTTTGGGGACATGACAGCAGGTGTTGGAGTAGGGCACAAAGATTCGCGATTTTTGGTAAATCCAAAATTATTCTATTACAGCCCAAAATACAGTTTAAATTTAATCACAAACTTCAATAACATTGGCGAATTGCCATTGACCGTTCAAGATTATTTTAAATTCACTGGGGGATTTAGAAACATGATGAAAAAAGGCGGAAGCAATTTTAATGTTTCCTCAAATGATCTCGGGATTTCACTTTTACGAAACGATAGAGCCAAAGAAATAGAAACCAAATTTGGTGCTACAAACTTTGCTTACAATGTAACAAAAAGTTGGAGTTTGAGTGGTTTCGGAATATTTTCTGCTTCAAAAACCGAACTCGAAACGCAATCGCAAAATACAATTTTGGCAAGTGGCGTGAAACAAAAAAGTCAAGAAGTCACAAACCAAACTAATAATCTTGGGCTTTTTAAATTGAGTTCAAACTATAAACCAAATACCAAATTGCAAGTTGATTATGATGTTTTGACTAAAATTTCGAAACAAAACGAAAATACAAACTTGCTGCGTGAAACAATTATCGGAAACTCAAGTGTGACGGAAAATATTGTAACAGCAAAAAAACAAGATCCAACATCAGTGAATCAAAATGCAAATTTGTATTACACTCATAATGATAAAAATATTTTTGCCTTGGAATTACAACATTTATACCAAGATGAAAATCCGTTTTATAATGCAAATTTACAAAGTCTACCATTTGCTTTTTCAGGATACAATCCATCGCAAACACGAAATGATTTGAATCAAAACCGATTTGTAAAAACCAATAAAACAGATGCAAAACTAGATTATTACTATATGGTTACACCAAAAAGTAATGTCAACTTGACTTTTGGAAATACTTTTTCAACACAAAATTTTGATTCGAGTATTTTTCAGATTTTAGATAATGGAAATCGAAACGATTTGATAAATTCAATAAACAACAACCAAGTAAAATACAATTTCAATGATGCTTTTGTAGGATTGCATTATAAAATTCTTTCGGGAAAATTTACTTTTACACCTGGTGTAAGTTTCCATCAATACAACATGAACAATACACAATTAGGCACGGATTTTAAGCAAAATTTTACAAGAGTGCTTCCTGATTTCTTTGCCTTGTATCAACTCAAAAAATCCGAAACGTTAACCTATAATTTCTCTTTGAACAACGATTTTACAGATATCAATCAACTGGCATCGGGTTTTATTTTATCAAATTACAACAGTTTGTTTCGAGGAAACCGAACTTTAGAGAATGCAACTTCGCAAGTACATTCTTTGCGTTATTTCAAATACAACATGTTCAATTTCGAAAATATTTTTGCAAATGCTGCCTATACAAGAAAAGTAGACGCAATAAAAACTCAAGCCAATTTTGCAGGAATCAATCAATCGTCAACGCCTTACAATTCTAATTTTGCAGATGAAAGTTTTATTGGAGTAATCAATTATGGCCGAACTTTTTTCAAATATTATAAAGCATCTGCAAACCTGTCTACAAACTGGTCTAAATTCTATAATATCCAAAACAATGTCGATGCAACAACTGAAAGCTTTGTAAAAAGTTATACCATCAAAGCAGCAACAAATTTCAAAACAATACCAAATGTCGAAGTTGGTTTTAATGGAATAATTAATAAATATTCAGGATCAACATTTTATACCGATAAACCGTTTGTGAAACTTGACTATTATTTTCTTGATGCGTTTTCCTTTGTTTCAGAATACGAATTTTATCATTATTACAACAGCGATAAAACGGTAAACAACGAATATGCTTTTTTATCAGCAAGTTTAATTTATCAGAAAAAAGACAGTAAACTCGAGTACAAATTAGCAGTTACTAATTTGCTCAACACCACATCACTTAATGATGATAGTTTTTCACAATTTTCTACCAGAACCTCTCAATATGTGGTGCAACCAAGATATTTGATTTTTTCTTTGAAGTATAATTTGTAGAGGAAAATTATTGACATTATAAAATAACATTTACCAATTATTTTCTACTAGTAATTAAATAAGATTGTATACTTTGATATGATTTACAAAAAAGCCCAACTTTACTCAGTTGGGCTTCATGAAATATTTATCTATAAATCTATAATCCAAAAGCAGTTTTAACTTTTTCTACAAAATCTAATTTCTCCCAAGTAAACAATTCAACGGTAACCGTTTTTGACAATCCACCTGGAGCGTTAAAAGTTTTAGTAACCGTTTCTGGTTTGCGACCCATGTGCCCGTAAGCAGCAGTTTCGCTGTAAATTGGATTTCTAAGTTTCAAACGTTGCTCAATAAAATAAGGACGCATATCGAAAATTGCTTCCACTTTCTTGCTGATTTCTCCATCGGTCAAATTCACTTTAGAAGTTCCATAAGTAACAACATTAATCGAAGTTGGTTTTGCAACACCAATCGCATACGAAACTTGAACTAAAATTTCGTCACATAATCCAGCAGCAACCAAGTTTTTCGCAATATGACGTGTAGCATAAGCCGCACTTCTGTCCACCTTACTTGGATCTTTTCCAGAAAATGCTCCACCACCATGAGCGCCTTTTCCTCCATAAGTATCAACAATGATTTTTCTTCCAGTCAATCCAGTATCTCCGTGTGGTCCACCAATTACAAATTTCCCTGTTGGGTTGATGTGATACGTAATTTGGTCATTGAACAAATGAGCATATTGCGGATATTTGGCTTTGATTCTAGGAATTAAAATTCCAACTAAATCGGTTTTGATTTTCGCTAACATTTTTGATTCTTCATCAAAATCATCGTGTTGCGTCGAAATTACGATGGCATCAATTCTCGATGGTTTATTATCATCAGAATATTCTAAAGTTACTTGCGATTTTGCATCTGGACGCAAATATTTAATTTCGTTATTTTCTCTGCGTAAATTTGCCAATTCAATTAATAAAGCATGCGATAAATCAAGAGCCAATGGCATGTAATTTTCAGTTTCGTTAGTGGCATAACCAAACATCATTCCTTGGTCTCCAGCACCTTGCTCTTCTTTGCTTGCACGATCAACGCCTTGATTAATATCAGCCGATTGTTCGTGAATTGCTGAAAGAATTCCACAAGAATTGGCTTCGAACATATATTCGCTTTTGGTATATCCAATTTTTCGGATTACATCTCTAGCAATGTTTTGAACATCAAGATAGGTGTTTGATTTTACTTCTCCTGCCAAAATAACTTGACCTGTAGTAACCAAAGTTTCGCAAGCCACTTTAGATTCCGCATCAAAAGCCAAGAAATTATCAATTAATGCATCAGAAATTTGATCTGCAATTTTGTCTGGATGTCCTTCGCTAACAGACTCTGACGTAAATAAATAAGCCATAATAATTTAATTATAAATTTGTATTTAACGAAAAAATTGCAGGAAATGATAAAGTAGAAGTTTCTGCTTTAGCATTTTTAGATTCTATACTTTAGAATCAGAGGTTGCAATCAGTTCAAATTTTTCCTCTTTCTTGAGTGCAAATGTATGAAACCAAATTGAATTGCAAATTAATCTTAACTTTTTTTTGAAAAAATATTTTTTAACTTTGAAATTATCAAACCTGAAAACACTAGATTTATTTACTTTTAAAATTAATATATATAGATAAATAATCTATTAAAAATATTATAAATAACAAAATTTAGAAAATTTATCTAAAATATTTTGATGTGTAGAAAATTTATCTACATTTGTAAAATAATTATAAGAAATAAAAATGAAATTTAATGTTTGCAATATGTGTTGTATGATGATGTGGAGAAATCCCGCAGAGACAACTATTGTATAATTTTAAATCAAAATATAACAAATAGAACCTCTGCAAATCGCAGAGGTTTTTTTTAGCCCCCTAACCCCCGAAGGGGGAATTAATCTGACAGTATGAAAAGTTCTAATATAAATAAAATGATGATGTGTTGTATGATGTGCTGTTGCGCACCAAACCACCATTATCAAAAGCGAAAGAGTTAATCTTTTTTATAGTCAAACTATAAAGCCCTTTTGGTAACATTCCAAAAGGGCTTTTTTTTAGCCCCCTAACCCCCAAAGGGGGAACTGCCGAATAAAGAATCATTACAAATGGATAAAGTCAAACATTAAAATTCTGTAATCTAAAATCAAGAATCTATAAGTCTAAAATCTAATAATCTAAAATCTTAATACTAATATCTTAATACTAAAAAAAATGAGCACACAAAAATTCGCAACAAACGCATTGCACGCAGGTCACGACACTACAAAAAACGCAGGAACAAGAGCCGTACCAATTTACCAAACATCTTCGTATGTTTTCAATAATTCCGATCACGCATCGAATTTATTCAGTTTGACAGAAGCGGGTTATATTTACACAAGACTCAACAATCCAACCAACGACATTTTGGAACAACGCTTAGCGAAACTCGAAGGCGGAGTTGCAGCAGTTGTAACAGCATCTGGTACTGCTGCCATTGCAACAACATTATTAGTTTTGCTAAAAGCAGGCGATCATATTGTTGCATCAAGTAGTTTGTATGGTGGAACCTTCAATCTTTTAAATGTTACTTTGCCTCGATTGGGAATCACAACAACATTCGTAGATCCATCAGACCCTGAAAATTTCACTAAAGCCGCACAAGAAAACACCAGAGTATTTTTTGCAGAAAGTCTTGGAAATCCAAAACTTGATGTGCTAGATTTGAAAGCCATTTCACAGCAAGCCAAAGCATACAAAGTTCCTTTTATTGTAGACAATACTGTTGCAACTCCTTATTTGTTAAACCCAATTGAACATGGAGCAAACATTGTAATTCATTCTTTAACCAAATATATTACTGGAAACGGAACTTCGCTTGGAGGTGCAATTATTGACGCTGGAACTTTTGATTGGAGTAACGGAAAATTTCCAGAATTCACAGAACCATCAGCAGGTTATCACGGCTTGAAATACTACGAAGTTTTGGGAGCAATTTCGTTCATCGCCAAAGTTAGAATCGAGGGATTGCGCGATTTTGGTGCAGCATTGAGTCCATTTAATGCGTTTCAAACCATTCAAGGTTTAGAAACATTAGAAATTAGAATCAAAAAACATTCTGAAAATGCTTTAGAAGTGGCCAAATGGTTACAAACTCAAACCGAAGTGGCTTGGGTAAATTATCCTGGATTAGAAAACAATAAATATTATGATTTAGCCAAAGAATATTTTCCAAAAGGACAAAGTGGCATTGTAACTTTTGGTTTAAAAGGCGGTTTCGAAGCCGCTAAAAAAGTGGCTGATGAAACTAAATTATTTTCTTTAGTTGCGAACATTGGTGATACAAAATCATTAATAATTCATCCTGCAAGTACCACGCACCAACAATTGTCAGATGCAGACCAACTAACAACTGGAGTTTCAAAAGATTTGATTCGTCTTTCGGTTGGATTAGAAGATATCGAAGATTTAAAAGCCGATTTAAAAGCCGTTTTTGCAACTTTTCCAGTTGAAAAATTGGTTTAAATTTTATAAAAATGAACCATTAAGAAATTAAGATTCATTAAGTTTTTATCCACAACCTAAATAAAACTTAATTTCTTAATGGTCCAATAAAAAATTAAGTCAACAAAACCTTAACGAACCTTAATTTCTTAATGGTTTAAAAATAAAAATATGCTACAACAAATCAACATTAAAAACTGGAATTTAGAAAACGGAAAAATAATAGCAAACATTCCAATTTTCTATCAAATTTTCGGGCAACCATTAGGAACTTCTCCAGTTGTACTTGTGAATCATGCCTTGACAGGAAATTCAAATGTTATTGGCGAAAAGGGTTGGTGGAACGATTTGATTGGAAACAATAAAACAATCGATACTGATTATTTTACAGTTCTTGCCATCAATATTCCAGGAAATGGTTTCGACCAAAATCTAGAAAATTTAATCGAGAATTATAAAGATTTTACTATTCGAGACATTGCAAATATTTATTGGAAAACCATTTTTGAGTTAAACATCCAGAAATTATTCGCAGTAATTGGTGGAAGTCTAGGCGGCGCAATTGCTTGGGAAATGGCAGTTCAGCAACCTAACAAAATCGAAAATCTAATTCCAATTGCCACAGATTGGAAAGCCACCGATTGGATGATTGCGAATGTTTTGTTGCAAGATTCTATTTTGAACAATTCTCAAAATCCTATTGAAGATGC
>JANPDC010000074.1:0-4058 GCA_031431275.1 Bacteroidota bacterium | reverse complement strand
CAAAACATTATTTTATCACCAAATTATTTCAAAGATTTACTCCTATATAAAGGACAAACTTTGATTACAACCAACGGATTGACACTTTTGGGAGCAGATGACAAAGCTGGTTTAACCGAAATTGTTACTGCAATGGAATATTTGGTTAAAAATCCTGATATTAAACACGGTAAAATTAGAGTAGGTTTCACACCAGATGAAGAAATTGGTCGTGGTGCGGACTTATTTGATGTTGAAAAATTTGGTGCTCAATGGGCATATACCATGGATGGTAGTCAAATTGGAGAACTCGAATATGAGAATTTTAATGCTGCTGGAGCAAAAATAACGTTCAAAGGAAAAAGTGTACATCCTGGTTATGCGAAAGGAAAAATGATAAACTCTATGTTAATTGCAAATGATTTTATCAATGAACTTCCAAAAAACGAAACTCCTGAAACTACAAAAGATTACGAAGGTTTTTTTCATGTTCATCATTTAAAAGGGAGTATTGAAGAAACTGTTTTAGAGTTAATAATCCGGGATCACGATGCTGTAAAATTTCAAAATAGGAAAGATCTCATCGTTTCGATTACAAAATCAATAAACGAAAAATTTACCAAACAATTTGGCGAAGATATAGTCATAGTAGAAATTAAAGATCAATACTACAACATGAAGGAAAAAGTTGAACCTGTAATGTTTATTGTTGACCTTGCTGAAAGGGCTATGAAAGATTTAGATATTGAACCTTTGATAAAACCAATTCGAGGAGGAACTGATGGATGTCGATTGTCTTACATGGGATTACCTTGTCCAAATATTTTTGCTGGCGGTCACAATTTTCATGGAAAATACGAATATGTTCCTGTTGAAAGTATGCAAAAAGCAATTGATGTAATTATAAAAATTGCCGAATTAACTGCTACTACAGATTTTTCCAAATTAAATTAAAAATTGTTTCATATAAAAAAGCCTCAAATTTAGAAAATTCTAAATTTGAGGCTTTTGATTTATTTTAAAAAAATTATTTTTTTGCAAGAGTTGCAGTCAATTCTAATGAAATTGCAGATCGTTCCATTTTTAGTTTTCCAGACATCGTTTCAATTACTACAGTTCCTTCTGATAATTCTGAAATTTTTCCGTGAATTCCGCTTTTTGTAATGACTCTATCTCCAACTTTCAAAGCCGTATCAAATGATTTTTCATTTTTTGCTTTTTGCTGATTCGGACGAACCATAAAAAAATAGAAAACAGCAATCATCGCGGCAATCTGAATATATAGAATGTAATTTCCCATTGTTTTGTTTTTAATTATTACTATTACATCAAACCTCTTCCGGTTTTGACAATTATTTTGTTATTTGTTAATTCTTTTACTATTGTATCCAAAATTCCGTTTATAAAAATACTACTCTTGGGAGTAGAATATTCTTTTGCTATTTCAACATATTCATTTATTGATACTTTAGTTGGGATTGATGGGAATTTAATAAACTCGCAAACCGCCATGTTCAAAATAATGACGTCTATTTCTGCTATTCGATCAAAATCCCAATTTGGAGTCTTTCCAACAAAATGTTTAGAAAATTCCGTTTCATTCAGTACCGTTTTTCTGAACAAATCACTTACAAACTCTTTGTCTTCGATATCTTTGAATAATTTTGGAATTGAAAATTTTAAGTCATTTTCAGATTTCAAATCTCCTAATTGACGCTGAATCAATGTATTTACAAGAGGAACATCATCTATCCAAGTCAAACGAATATCTTCAAAATATTCGTATATTTTCTCATTTGGAACAATAATAAACTCAAATATATATTCAATAAATCTTTTGTCATCTTCGAAATTTGAAACTGGGTTTGCTAGATATTTTTCATAGACCAAACTTTTTTTAATTTCTTCTAAAATCAACAAAATATATTCGTCATGAAGATTCCATGTATCTATTTTACGATCTTCAATTGCCGAATTCAGTTTTTCGTGTTTCGCAAAAAAAGTAAGAACTTGATTGTTTACAAACTTTAGATTTGGATTTAACTCCTCTTTTGTTGCCAAATGCTTTTGGCTACTTTTTTCAAGAAAAAGGGCTTCTTTTTTTCTCACTTCTGTCAAAACTGAAATCATTGTTAGATACAAATCTAAAATATTTTCGATGCTGAAATAGAGAAATTTTTCTTGTTTAGAAATATCATCAGTTCCATTTTGATGCATTGCATAAATGGATTGCATCACTTTTGCCCGAATGTGTCTTCTGTTTACCACGTTGTAAGAACTTTTTTTGTTGTTAATCTAAACTCTAATTATTTTGCAAAAGTACTATTAAAAATGTAAAAGAAAATTATTTTGCATTTTCTTTTCGTCTTTTGTCAATTCTATTTTGAGCAATTGTAAAAGCCGCTTGATGCGTTGTGATATTATTTTTGTCTGCAAAATCAAAAATTTCTAGAGTTGTATTATAAATATTTTCGGTTTTTCTCATACTTTCTGCACGATCATACTTAGCGATTTCAGCATACACATTGATTATTCCACCAGCATTAATTAAAAAATCAGGAGCATAAACAATACCTCTTTCTCTCAAAATTTGACCGTGAGTGTTTTCGTTTGCCAATTGATTATTAGCGGCACCAGCAATGATTTTTGCTTTTATTTTGTAAACTGTTTCGTCGTTTATGGTTGCACCAAGTGCACAAGGGGCGTAAATATCAACATCTGCACTGTATAAATCTGTACTGTTTTGAATCTTTGCTCCATATTTTTTACCCACTTCCTCTAAACGATTTTCATTAATATCAGAAATCGAAACAATTGAACCTTCTTTAGTTAAATAATCAACTAAAGTCTCTCCAACATGACCAATTCCTTGAACCAAAACCTTTTTACCGTTGAGATTATCAGACCCAAATTTATATTTCGCAGCCGCTTTCATCCCCATGAAAACTCCATATGCAGTAACAGGCGAAGGATTTCCAGATCCACCACGACTTTCAGAAATTCCAGCAACAAAAGGTGTAACATCGCGAACAATGTCCATATCGCTAGTTTCCATGCCAACATCTTCTGCAGTGATATATCGACCTGATAGCGAATGAATAAATTCGCCAAATTTACGCATCATTTCGGGTGTTTTTTGAGTTTTTGCATCACCAATAATGACGGCTTTTCCACCTCCTAAATTTAGACCTGTAATGGCTGATTTGTATGTCATTCCACGAGAAAGCCTCAAAACATCGTTCAATGCTTCCCATTCGTTAGCATAATTCCACATTCTGGTTCCACCAAGGGCTGGTCCCATAACTGAATTATGGATTCCGATTATTGCTTTTAAACCCGTATCTTTGTCATTACAAAAAACAATTTGTTCATGATTATCGAATGATAATTGTCCAAAAACTGGATTAGAGTTTTGAATTTCTTTGAGTGATGTTATTTCTAAAGACATATTAAAATTGTTTTTGATGAATCAATAATTTATAATGACAAATTTAGAATTATTATCAAAACAAAGGCTATTTTTGTGTAAAATTTTATCAAATCCTAATTTAAAATCTATTTTTTTGATTTTTTAATATAGAATTTGGTAATTTATTATCAAATTACAAAAAACATTATTACAATAAATGAAGGAATTACAATATATTAACAAATACTTTATCAAATATAAATCGCGTTTTATATTTGGAATAGTTACTACAATTGCAGCACAATTTTTTTCGATTTATTCCTTAAAAGTAATTAGTGAATCGTTTAACGAAATTCAAAAATTCGATAAATTAAATGCAATTCAAAAAGCAACTCCATCAATTGTTGAATCTTTTAGAAATCAATTACTCGAAAATATTTTTTGGGTTGTTGTAACCACAATAATTGCCGGAATTTTTACTTTTGTTATGCGACAGGCCCTGGTTGTGATGTCCCGACACATTGAATTTGATATGAAAAATGAAATTTTCAGACAATATGAAAATCTTTCACAAAGTTTTTACAAACAAAACCGAACAGGCGATTTGATGAATCGAATTTCTGAAGATGTTGGAAAAGTTCGAATGTATGCTGGCCCTGCGGTTATGTAT
>JANPDC010000073.1:0-30515 GCA_031431275.1 Bacteroidota bacterium | reverse complement strand
CAATTTTATCTGAAACTTCTTGTGGCTCAAACGGTTCGTAAATTGCAGTAACAAAATTAGTTACTTCACTATCTTTTAGAAACTCTTGCGATTTGCATTTAGCATAAACTTCATCAACAATATAATATAAATTTCTCTCTTTTAATAATTCTAATGCTGCTTTGAACGCTACTAAACCTTCGAGTTTTGCCATATCAATTCCGTAGCAATCTGGATATCGAATTTGTGGAGCCGACGAAACTACAACAATACTTTTTGGTTTTAAACGATCCATCATTTTAATGATTGACATTTTGAGAGTTGTTCCACGAACAATACTGTCGTCAATAATTACCAAATTATCTGTTGGTTTGATAACGCCATAAGTCACATCATAAACATGTGCTACTAAGTCGTCTCGTGAGGCATCTTCAGTAATAAATGTTCGAAGTTTGGCATCTTTTATGGCAACTTTTTCAGTTCTAATTTTTACTGAAAGTAATTCTTGCAACGTTTCTGTGGTCAATTTATCTCGATTTGCAAGAATAAAATCGTTTTTTCTTTGGTTCAAGAAATCTTGTGCTGCTTCGACCATTCCATAAAATGATGTTTCGGCAGTATTTGGAATATAAGAGAAAACGGTATTATCAGTATCATTATCAATGGCATTCAATACTGCTGGAAGAATCAATTTTCCTAGATTTTTTCGTTCTTGATATATTTCTGCATCTGAACCTCTTGAAAAATAAATTCGTTCGAACGAACAGGCTTTTTTTATGGTGGGTGTAATAATATTTTGTTCAGAAACTGTTCCGTTTTTCTTCACTATCAATGCATTGCCTGGTTGCAATTCTTGAACTTTATCGAAATCGACATTAAAAACAGTTTGAATCACTGGTCGTTCAGATGCAACCACAACAATTTCATCATCTTGATAATAAAATGCTGGTCGAATTCCTGCAGGATCTCTAAATACAAATCCGTCTCCATGACCTAATAAACCTGCCATTGCGTAGCCACCATCGAGATTTTTTGAAGCACGTTTCAAAATTTTCACTAAATCGAGTTTTTCAGCAATTATTGGTGAGGCTTCACGTTTTGACAATCCATTTTCTTTACATTCTTGATACAAATCAGTAACTTCTTCGTCAAGAAAATGACCGATTTTTTCCATGACTGTAACCGTATCTGCCATTTCTTTTGGATGCTGTCCAAGTTCAATTAAACTATTAAAAAGTTCTTTTACATTGGTCATATTAAAATTTCCTGCCAACAATAAATTTCTATGCATCCAGTTGTTCTGACGCAAGAACGGATGTACATTTTCAATAGAATTTTTGCCGAATGTTCCATAGCGAACGTGACCCAAATACAACTCGCCCAAGTAGGGTAAATTGGCTTTTTGAGCCTCAACATCATCGTTATAGTTAGAATTCTCGATCATTTTTTCGTTGATGCGCCCATTTATTTGTGCAAACACATCTTGAATTGCCTGAGATTCATTACTTCGTAATCGTGAAATGTAGCGTTCGCCAGGCTCAACATCTAGTTTTATTGATGCAAAACCTGCTCCGTCTTGCCCACGGTTGTGTTGTTTTTCCATGAGCAAATACATTTTTTGTATGCCATAGAAAGCCGTTCCATATTTTTCTTTGTAGAATTCAAGCGGTTTTAGAAGTCTAAGAAATGCAATGCCGCATTCGTGTTTTATGCTGTCGCTCATTATGTTATGAGTTTTTTGATTTTGAGTTTAGGGTTTCGAGTTTATTTAATTCAAACTCAAATTGTTCCATTGTTGGTAATTCGTTTTTAATTTCTTCCGGGAGTTGCGTGTAATTAAATTTGCTTACACCAATTGGTTTATTGATGTCTTTTAATGCAAATTCAACTTCGAAATTGTCTTTGGTTTTGCATAATAAAATGCCGATTGTTGGTTTATCTAAATCGTCTTTAACCAATTCGTTAACAGCAGTTACATAAAAATTTAATTTTCCAACAAATTCTGGTTCAAAATCTTTGAATTTTAATTCAATTACAATATAACATTTTAGTTTTGTATGATAAAAAAGTAAATCTGTTCTGTATTCTTTTGAACCAACTTTTAGCAAATATTGTCTTCCCATATAAGCGAAACCTTTTCCAAGTTCTAACAAAAATTTAGAAATATGAACAATTAATTGTTGTTCTAAATCTTTTTCTTTGGCTTGATTTGATAATGCTATAAACTCGAAATTATAAGGGTCTTTCAATAATTCTCTTGCCAAATCACTTTCAATTTCGGGAAGTGTCGATTTGAAATTTGTTATTGCTTTTCCTTGTCGGTTATATAAATCGGTTTCTATTTGATATTCTAAAACTGCTCTACTCCAATTATTTTCTATAGTTTGGTTGATGTAAAAGTAGGATTCTTTATATAATTTTATTTTTTTTAAAATTAAGATATGATGACTCCAAGGATTTTTAAAAAGATGATTATCTGTTTCAAATAAATTATTTTCAACTATTTTAATATCGCTTTGTAATTTGGGAACAAGTTGTTCCCAAATTACATTTTCACCATTTTTTAATTTGGGAACAAGTTGTTCCCGAAATTGATTTTGATTATAAAATTCATAAAATGTTTTACAAAACCTTAAGTTATAAGATGAAAACCCACCCATTTCAGGAAACTCAGATTTTAAATCAATGCTTAATTGGTCCATAAAACCAGTTCCCCATTTAGAATCTTGTTGTTTCTCAGAAATTTGTTTTCTTAAATCCCAATACATTAAAATCAAATTTGAATTAACTGCAATCGCAGCCTTAATCTGTCTATTTTTGATAGATGATTTAAGTTCGCTAATCCAGTTTGTGTATTCTTGATTTAAAATTGCACTCATTAAAGAAACTTATTTCAACAAAAAACGCCCCGAAATTTCGAGGCGCATTTTATTATAATTCTATATCGTATTGTGTTAATGATTTGAATTGTTTCAGTCTTGCTTGAACTTCTTCTTTTTTCAAATCTTGCATTCTTTCAGTTCCGAATTTCTCCACGCAAAACGAAGCTAAATTTGATCCGTGAATAATTGCGTTTTTCATATTGCCAAACGAAACATTTTCTGATTGGGCTAAATATCCCGCAAAACCTCCTGCAAAAGTATCTCCGGCACCAGTTGGATCGAAAACTTCTTCTAATGGCAATGCTGGGGCAAAGAAAACATCTTTATCGTTAAAAATTAAAGCGCCATGTTCTCCTTTTTTAATCACGACATATTTTGGACCCATGGTTTGAATTTTCGCAGCGGCTTTCACCAACGAATATTCCCCTGATAATTGTCTTGCTTCTTCATCATTAATTGTTATGACATCAACACGTTTAATAACGTCTAGTAATTCTGGTAAAGCACAATCCATCCAGAAATTCATGGTGTCAAGAACTACTAATTTTGGTTTGGTTTCCATTTGATTTAAAACACCAGTTTGAACAATTGGGTGCAAGTTACCGAGCATTACCACTTCGGCATTTTTGAAATCTTGAGGAACAATTGGGTTGAAATCGGCAAGGACATTCAATTCGGTTGCTAATGTATCACGAGAATTCATATCGTTATGATATTTTCCTGACCAGAAAAAAGTTTTTCCACCTTTTACAATTTCAATACCAGAAATATCAATGTTTTTAGACATCAATAAATCTAAATGTTCTTGTGGGAAATCTTCTCCAACAACCGAAACTATTCCAGATTTTAAATTAAAATTAGAAGCCGAAAGTCCAATATATGTAGCTGCTCCTCCAAGAATTTTATCTGTTTTTCCGAAAGGAGTTTCAATGGCGTCGAAAGCGACTGTTCCAACAATTAAAAGTTTGTTCATTATATGAGTATAAATTTTAGAATGCAAAGATAGGTTTAAAGTTTAAAGTTGCAAAATTTGTGTGTTGCAAGTTTTAAAACAACTTATCGTCTTCTTTTTCATAGAAAGCATCAATAGAAAGAGTTTTTAAACCTGAAGCATAAACCGCCAATTCATCGCAACGTTCGTTTTGTTTATGATTATTGTGTCCTTTTATCCATTGAAATTCGACTTGATGTTTTCTATAAACAATCAAAAATCGTTTCCATAAATCTGGATTTTTTTTGCCAACATAACCTTTATTTTCCCAGCCAAAAACCCATTTTTTGGCTACAGAATCAATCACATATTTTGAATCAGAAACTACTAAAACTTTCATGTTTGGGTTTTTAAGTTTTTCAAGACCAACAATTACTGCCAAAAGTTCCATTCTGTTATTGGTTGTATGTCGAAAACCTTCATAGAATTCTTTTTTGTGCGGTGTTCCAACTAATTCCATAACGATTCCATAACCGCCGTTTCCTGGGTTTCCTTTGGCTGCACCATCAGTATATATGTGGACTTCGTGGCTCAAGAAATTGTAGGTTTTGGGTTTTGGGTTAAAAGTTGTTGGATTACATTCGGAAAATTATCCATTTCCAATTTATGTATTTTCTCAGCAATTTCCTCGGCAGATTTGCATTCAATTATTGAAACCGATTTCTGAAAAATGTATTCGCCTTCGTCATAATTTTTGGTAACATAATGAATCGTTATTCCCGTTTCAATTTCTTTATTTTCCAAAATAGCTGTATGAACATTCATTCCATACATTCCTTTACCTCCATATTTTGGCAAAAGCGCTGGATGAATATTGATTACTTTTTTAGGATATAAATCAATTATTGATTCTGGGAATTTCCATAAAAAACCAGCCAAAACTATCAAATCTGGATTTATTTCATTTAATTTATTTAAAATAAAACCATTAGAAAGTTCTATTTTGTTGAAAGTTCGACTTTCTATGTTATTATTTTTAGCAATATCAATCACTTTGGCACTAGGATTGTTAGTGTAGATAGCGACCACGTTTGCAAAATCTTTTTTATTAAAATGTAAGATGATGTTTTGGGCATTGGATCCATGTCCAGAAGCAAAAATTACTATTTTTTTCATTTGTAAAGCAGTTAGTACTGCACAAAAAAAAGAATAATAAATGATAAAAAATAAGATTTAGAAGAGTTTGTCAAAAAAAATTTATAAATTCGTGGAACATTTATTAACTAAAATGTTGTTTTAAGATAAAGTTTTTTATTTTTGCCAACAAATTAAATTTAAAATTACAGATTATGTCAGACATTGCATCAAGAGTAAAAGCTATTATCGTAGATAAATTAGGCGTAGACGAAAACGAAGTGGTAACAGAAGCAAGCTTCACAAATGATTTAGGAGCTGATTCTTTAGACACAGTTGAACTAATTATGGAATTCGAAAAAGAATTTGACATTCAGATTCCAGACGATCAAGCAGAAAATATTGCTACTGTAGGTCAAGCTGTTTCGTATATCGAAGAAGCAAAAAAATAACATTACTAAAACCCGTAAATTAATTTTTACGGGTTTATTATTTTTATTTTCAGATTGTTTCCTATTAAAAATATAATACCCTTGTCTCTTTTATGATATATATCAAAAGAAATATTTGGGTATTATTTGTTTAAAATATCAACAAAACAAATGCAATTATGCAATTAAAACGTGTAGTAATTACCGGACTAGGAGCTTTAACTCCAATTGGAAACAATATCGCTGAATATTGGGAAGCACTTGTGAGTGGAAAAAGCGGTGCAGCACCAATTACTTATTATGATACCGAAAAACACAAAACTAAATTTGCTTGCGAAATTAAAAATTTTAATATCGAAGAATTCGTTGATCGAAAAGAATCTCGAAGAATGGATAAATTTGCTCAATATGCAATCGCTGCAAGTGAGGAAGCCATAAAAGATTCAGGAATTACAGATACAAATGTTGACAAACAACGTGTTGGTGTAATTTGGGGCGCAGGAATAGGTGGATTAGAAACTTTTCAGAACGAAGTAATGGATTTTGCAAAAGGTGATGGAACTCCGAGATTTAATCCGTTTTTTATTCCAAAAATGATAGCAGATATTGCTCCTGCTCACATATCCATGCGAAATGGGTTTATGGGTCCAAATTACACAACTGTTTCAGCTTGTGCTTCATCAGCAAATGCAATGATTGACGCATTTAATTACATTCGATTAGGAATGTGTGATATCATTATTTCAGGTGGTTCAGAGGCGGCAGTTACTATTGCTGGTATGGGTGGATTTAATTCTATGCAGGCCTTATCAACTCGAAACGACAGTCCAGAGACTGCTTCAAGACCATTCGACGCTACTCGTGACGGTTTTGTACTTGGCGAAGGCGCTGGCGCTTTAGTTCTAGAAGAGTATGAACATGCAAAAGCTCGTGGAGCAAAAATATATTGTGAAGTTGGTGGTGGCGGAATGTCATCTGATGCATATCATTTAACTGCACCACATCCGGAAGGAATTGGAGTTATTGCCGTAATGAATAATACATTGCGTGATGCAGGTATGGAACCAATACAAGTTGATCACATTAATACTCACGGAACTTCAACTCCATTAGGAGATGTTGCTGAATTAAAAGCAATCAGTGCTGTTTTTGGGAATCATGCAAAAAATATAAATATCAATTCTACAAAATCAATGACAGGTCATTTACTTGGTGCTGCTGGTGCTGTTGAAGCTATTTCAGTGATTTTGGCTATGAAACACGGTATAGTTCCTCCAACAATAAATCACGAAACTATTGACGAGAACATTAATCCTGAGTTAAATTTAACACTAAATGTGGCTCAAAAAAGAGAGATTAATGTTGCTATGAGTAATACTTTTGGATTTGGGGGTCATAATGCTTGTGTTTTATTTAAAAAATTAGTAGACTAAGTTTTATATGAAACTTTTAAAAAAAATATTTTCTAAAGAATCCCGTTCAAAAGAGGACGGGATTTTTTTTGATTCTATTGAAAAAATTTTAGGCTTCAAACCAAAGAATTTAGATTTCTACAAAAAAGCATTTACGCATAGGTCTTCAAATAAGCAAGATGTAAATGGGAATCCTTTGAATTATGAGCGGTTAGAGTTTTTAGGCGATTCTATTTTAAGTTCAATAATTGCAGCTCATCTTTTTAGAGAAGTTCCAACTGGAGATGAAGGTTATTTGACTAAAATGCGATCAAAGATTGTAAGTCGTGAAAACTTAAATGATTTAGGACGAGATTTGAATTTGCTTCAATATGTGGAAAGTAAAGTACAAACACAATTTTTTGGTGAAAACATCCATGGAAATGTTTTTGAGGCATTAGTTGGAGCCATTTATTTAGATTCTGGATTTTCGGCTTGTGAAAAGTTCATTCAAAAAACTATTGTGATTCCATATGTTGATATTGCTAGGCTCGAAGGAAAGGTAATTAGTTATAAAAGTTTGATTATTGAATGGTGTCAGAAAGAAAAAAAGCAATTCTTTTTTGATGTTTTTGAAGATAATGGAATTAATGGTGAAAAATTATTTGGTGTAAAATTGAGTATTGATGAAAAAGTAATTGCAAAGGCCAGAGCAACATCAAAAAAGAAAGCTGAAGAAAAAGCTTCACAAAGAACTTTTTTTGCATTACAACATAAAATAGAAAATAAATAAAAAATTTATATAAACTATATCGTTTTCGTTTACAAATTCTGTTTTCGAATCATTTTTTGTATTTGATAAATCTTATATTTACAAACTTTTGTAATACAAATGACGGTTCATAAATTAAATATTGAGGATTTTGATTATGATGAAAAATATGCATTAATAGCGATTCATACTTCGTTAGAAGATTATCGATTGTGTTATTTTATAAATCAAATTTTGAAAATCAATCTAAAAAAGTCTGACAAAGATATTTTTATATCAAATAAAAATGGTGAAACATACTTTTCAAAATTTCATTTTGATGATTTAAAAAAGGATATTTATTGGCATTTGGTTCAAAATAAAAATAAAATTACAATTAAAGAAAATAATGTCAACTTTAATTTATTTCAAGATACAACACAAGAAATATCGACTAAAGTTTATTTGTTACCAGAGTTTAAAAAAATAGATTATCTTCTAAAAATTGACAATGAGAATCAGAAAATTAACGAAGTGGAAATTGCTACTTTATTAAATTCCAACGAACGAATTTCAACAGTCTATCCAATTGACTTAAATACTATAAAAAATAAAAACAATTTAATTTTTAAATAAAAATGCTAACAAATAAAAAGACAAAAATTGTTGCCACACTTGGTCCAGCATGTAGTACCAAAGCAGTAATAAAAGAAATGATTGACGCAGGCGTGAACGTGTTCAGAGTTAACTTTTCGCATGCTGATTATGCAGATGTTAAAGAGAAAATAGATATCATTAGAGGTTTAAATGAAGAATTTAATTATACAACTGCTATTTTAGGAGATTTACAAGGGCCAAAACTTCGAGTTGGAGTCATGAAAGAAGATGTTGTAGTTAATCCAGGTGATTTAATCACATTTCAAACTTCTGATGATGTTCCAGGAACTGCTGATAGAGTGTATATGAATTATAAAGAATTTCCCAGAGATGTAAATCCTGGCGAAAAAATTCTTTTGGATGATGGAAAACTGATGTTCGAAGCTATTGAAACCAATCGAACTACTGAGGTGATATGTAGAGTAATCCAGGGAGGTCCATTAAAATCTAAAAAAGGAGTCAATCTCCCAAATACAAAAGTTTCACTTCCTGCGTTGACAAAAAAAGATATTAAAGATGCTATTTTTGCCATTGAACAAAAAGTCGATTGGTTAGCACTTTCATTTGTGAGAACTGCAGAAGATTTAATGGAATTACAAGAGCTGATTGCAAAGCATGCCGATTATAAAATTCCTATTATTGCTAAAATTGAAAAACCAGAAGGTGTAGCTAATATTGATAAAATTGTTGCTTATTGTGATGGCTTGATGGTTGCACGTGGTGATTTAGGTGTTGAGGTTCCAGCTCACGAAGTTCCGCTGATTCAGAAAAAATTAGTAAACAGAGCTAAAACTGCCAGAATACCCGTTATTATTGCCACTCAAATGATGGAAACCATGATAACAAGTTTAACTCCTACACGTGCAGAAGTTAATGATGTTGCAAACTCAGTTATGGATGGTGCAGATGCTGTAATGCTTTCTGGAGAAACATCAGTCGGAAACTATCCTGTTCAAGTTATTGAAAAAATGACTCAAATTATTCAAGCAGTTGAAGATTCTCCACTGATACAAGTTCCACAAAATACACCTCAAGTTCGTACAAATAGATTTATAACTAAAACCATTTGTCATCACGCAGCAACTATGGCAAATGTCATCAAGGCAAAAGCTATTTGCACACTAACAAATAGCGGTTATACGGCTTTCCAAATTTCGGCTTGGCGACCATCGGCACATATTTTAGTATTTACATCAAACAGACGAATTTTGACTCAATTAAATTTGCTTTGGGGTGTCAAATCCTATTTTTATGATAGATCAGTTAGTACTGATGAAACTGTAACCGATGTAAACGAAATTGCACGTGAAAAGGGATATGTTCAAAGAGGTGATTTTTTAATTAATTTAGCAGCAATGCCAATAATTGATAAAGGAATGGTGAATACTTTACGAGTTTCTGAAATCGAATAGCAAATTGTTTTTGCTAATAAAAAGGTTTTCGGAAACGAAAACCTTTTTATTTTTAGTGGTATGTTGGAAAATAGTATTGTATTTCGAGAGGAAAAGATATATATTTTAAAAACCCAATATTAAATTTTCTAAATATTGGGTTTTATTACTTTTAGATTTAATCTTTATTTATAATCGTGTATTAGTATTTACTTAAAAGATTGCCCAAATAGGAATTTTTTATAAAATTCAATTGAGAAAACCAATACAATAATAATGTAGCTCAATATACTTTCAAATTATAATCCAAATTCTTCGGTATCTTGTTCTACGTTTGTGGTGTCTTTTTCTCTTCGAGGTGCAGAATAACTGTTGTAGCAATCTACACGAATAGACATGTTTTCTGGTCGTTTAAATTCTTCTTTTGAGATGTTTAGATTCTCGTCTTCGTAGCATTTTTTCATGAAGTAACCCCAAATTGGTAATGCAGCTGTTGCTCCTTGACCATAAGTAATACTTTTGAATCGAGCTGAACGGTCTTCGCAACCTACCCAAACTCCTGTTACTAGATTTGGAACCATTCCCATAAACCAACCGTCTGACTGGTTTTGTGTGGTTCCTGTTTTTCCTGCAATTGGATTTTTGAATGAGTAAGGATAACCTGTCCAGCGATTGTCACCGCTACCTCCACCTTGAGTTCGAAGGCGTTCTCCTGATCCGCCTTCTGTTACTCCTTCGAGCAATTTGATGACTGCAAAAGCAATATCTTTGTTCAGCACATCGTGCGTTTCTGCAACTACTTCGTAGATAATTACTCCGTTTTTGTCTTCGATTTTATTGAGGAATTGGGGTTTCATATACACGCCTTCGTTGGCAAAGGTGCTGTATGCTGCTACCATATCATGAACAGTTATTTCGACCGCTCCGAGTGAAATTGCTGGCTGCGTTGGTATTTCAGATTTTACTCCGAGTTTGTGTGTGAGTTCTACTACTGCCTCTGGTCCAGTTTTATCAATTAGTTTAGCAGAAATTGTATTAATTGAATTTGCCAAGGCTCTTTTGAGAGTCACCATTCCTCGGTATCTGTTATCGGAATTTCGTGGTTCCCAATCTTCTGTTACATGATGGCGTCCTTTGTGAATCATGAACGGTCCATCTATTATAGTATCACAAGGTGACATTCCGAGTTGTTGAATTGCAGTTGCATATACAAATGGCTTGAAGGTTGAACCTACTTGTCTTGCGCCCTGACCCACATGGTCATACTGAAAATATTTGTAATCAATTCCGCCAACCCATGCTTTTATTTGTCCTGTTTGAGGTTCCATAGACATTAATCCAGATTGTAAGAAATGTTTGTAGTATCTAATGGAGTCTAATGGAGTCATTTCCATTTCTTTTTCTCCATCCCAAGAAAAAACGGTCATTTTTGTTTTTATTGAAAATGATTTAATTATTTCGTCATCTGATTTATCTTGTTCTTTGAGAACGCGCCATCTTTCAGAAGATTTCATGGATTGATTGAGAATTTTTTGAGTTTCAACATCAGAAATATTCACAAAAGGTGCATTTTTATTCCCTTTTGCTTGGGCGAAAAATTCTTGTTGTAGGTTTTTCAAATGTGCTTTTACTGCTTCTTCTGCATGTTCTTGAATTCTAGAATCGATAGTGGTGTATATTTTCAATCCATCACTATAAATATCATATTCTTCGCCGTCTTCTTTTTTATTTTCTTTTGCCCAAGCTTTTAAATAATCACGAAGATATTCTCTAAAATAGGTTGCTATTCCATCTAAATGACTTTCAGGGTGAAAGGTGAGCACTATGGGTTGTTTTTCGAGTTTTGATTTTGCAGATTCTTCTAAATGATTGTTTTTTACCATTTGGTGTAAAACTACATTTCGACGTTGTTCTACTTTTTCTGGGCGACGAACAGGATTAAAAAGTGAAGGGTTTTTGAGCATGCCAACTAACATGGCACTTTCGTTAATGGTTAAATCTCTTGGTTCTTTGGCAAAATATACTTTTGCTGCAGAACGAATTCCTACTGCAGTATTTACAAAATCTGCTTTGTTGAGATACATTGCAATTATTTCTTGTTTTGTATATTGACGTTCTAATCGAATGGCGATAATCCATTCTTTTACTTTTTGAACAATTCGAAAAGGTAAGAATTTTGAACCCTCACCATGAAAAAGTAATTTTGCTAGTTGTTGGGTTAAAGTACTTGCTCCACCATTGGTTCCTAGACTTGAAACTGCTCGAAGTGTTCCTCGAGCGTCGATTCCTGAATGGTCATAAAAACGTTCGTCTTCTGTTGAAACTAATGCATCTACTAAATGTTTTGGTAGATCTTTGTATTTTATAGAGGTACGATTTTCGTTGTAAAATTTACCGAGTACAACTCCATCGCTTGAAATAATCTCGGTAGCGAGGTTGGAGTTTGGGTTTTCAAGTTCTTCAAAAGAGGGCATAGAACCAAAAACACCCCAAGATGCTAATAAAAAAAATGCAAAAATTCCGCCAATTCCATAAAACAAAAATTGCCAAAATTTCTTTTTGTAGTGATTAATATCTTTGATTGCTGATGTTTTTTTTTGAGCCATGATTTCTAATTTGATGATTCGATTCTAAATCCTACTTCGGTGATTCCTTTGAGTTCTTTTTCGCCAGAAACTTTTCCTGATTGACGAACGGCCTGTTGAATTTTTATTTTATAATCTCCTTTTTTATTGAATTTGATATTCTCCTTGAAAAAAAGTTTACTTTCTTTTACATCAGAAAAACCCTCACCAAGCAATGTTCCGTCTGGGTTTGCCATCTGGTATTCTAAAGTATCTACTTTTACTAATCCGTCTGGATTTTCTAGTGATACTTTTAAAAATAGATTATTAAACGGATAATCGTTATTGTTTCTAATATTTAGAAATAAGTTATATTGTCTTGTAGCATCTAATTTTGGTAAATCAAAACTCACAACATCTGTTTTTTTCCATGAACTTCCTACTGATTTGTATTCGTCAAAAACTCTTTTTTCATCACAAGAAATCAAAAACATCAGTGTCAAAAAAAATAAGATTTTAGTCTTTAGTTTCATTTTTTTGATTTGGAGTTATTTTTATGGTTGGTCTAATAATATTTTCTGGATTTCTTGGTTTAGGTGAAGTATCAGCGGGTTTTTTATTGTTATTTTGTTTTTGATTTTTATTTTGATTTGGATTTTGTTTTTGATTGGAGTTTGGATTATTAGCAACTATAGCATTCGCTCCTTCGGTTTTTTTCTTTTTGTTATTGCTTTTTTTCTTTGGTTTTGGTTGATCAAAACGGGTTAAACTTTCTTGACCCATAGCATTATTGAAATCTTTTTGTGCCTCAACCACAATTTCTATAGCATAATCTTCAAGAGAGGTTACTTTACGTTTTTCTTTATTTTCTGCAATAATTTCTTGAACTTGTTCGATTTTTAGAACGTGCCAATTTGCAAAATTATTAGTGTAAGCAAACCACATTAATCCTTTAAAAATGTCTTGTTTTTGACAAATTGCATCACCTTTTTCTGTGACTAATTTGGTTTCGAATTCTGGAAAATGCTTTAGAGCATCCATGTAGGTATCTAACTCAAAATTTAAGCAGCATTTTAGTTTTCCGCATTGCCCAGCCAATTTTTGAGGGTTTAAAGACAATTGTTGGTATCGAGCGGCAGAAGTATTAACACTTCTAAAATCTGTTAACCATGTGGAGCAACACAATTCGCGACCACAAGAACCAATTCCACCCAAACGGGCTGCTTCTTGACGAAAGCCCACTTGCTTCATCTCGATTCTTGAACTAAATTCTTTTGCAAATTCTTTTATTAATGACCTAAAATCTACTCTGTCATTTGCAGTATAATAAAATGTTGCTTTTGATCCGTCGCCTTGAAATTCAATATCAGAAATTTTCATTTCGAGTTTTAATTCAATAGCTATTTCCCGAGCACGAACTTTCATTGGTTCTTCTTTATCTCGGGCCGAAGACCAAATATCAATGTCTCTTTGAGAAGCTTTTCTGTAAATCTTTGTGATTTCTGCACTCAAATGATTGACTTTTTTCTTTTTCATTTGAATTTTAACTAACTCACCTGTTAGCGTCACGATTCCTATGTCGTGACCCGGCGAAGCTTCTGTTGCAACTATGTCACCTATAGATAGGGTCAATTTTTCTGTGTTACGATAAAATTCTTTTCGTCCGTTTTTGAAGCGAACTTCAACACAATCAAAAGGAGTTTCACCATTTGACAAACTCATATTAGAAAGCCAATCGAAAACAGTTAGTTTATTGCAACTATCGGTTCCGCAAGTGCCATTATTTTTGCAACCTTTTGGTGCACCACCATCAGAGGTTGAACAACTTGTACATGCCATGATATATCTTGATGTTGCATTTGTAGCAACTTAAATTCGTGATTGTTTAATTTGTAAAGATAGGAAAATTTAGGATTTAGGAATTGAGAATTCGGAATTTTTTAAAACTAACTTAAAATCTTATATAATTTATCGGATAATCTAATTCTAAAAGGTAATTTTATGGTTAAAACATCTCCAGAAATTGCTTTATTTTTAACCAAATTATTCACTAAAATCTCCGATAAAACAATTTCTTGATCTCCAGTTGTTGTTCCTTTTATCAAAATGGTGTCTCCAATTGTAACTTCGTTTTCTTCAATAAGGAATTGCCCAACTTTTGCTTTCACAAAATAGTGAGTCGCTTTTCCAACAAATATTTTCTTGATTTTAGGTTTTAATGTACTTTTCGAAGTGCTTTGTTTGTTTGGCTTTTCTGTAGTTAAATTATTTTCTCCTGTATTTTTGAACAATAAAACATCTGATTTTCCTTTTTTGAATATTTTATTGCCGTTTTTTATTCCTTTTCTTATGTTTTTTTGTTCTTCTTCTGGGAGATTTATTATTGTTGCACAATCATTTGAACAGCAGCCTTGCATGGCATTTGCACAGTTTTCGCATTGAATAAAAAGTAAATGACAACCTTCGTTCGCACAATTGGTATGAACATCGCAAGGTGTTCCACATTGATGACAATTTGAAACGACATCATCAGTTATTCTCTCGCCTAAACGATGATCGAAAACAAAATTTTTACCAATAAATTTGCTTTGCAAACCTTCGGCTTTGACTTGGCGTGTGTATTCAATTATTCCACCTTCAAGTTGATAGACATTTTCGAACCCTTTATGTTTGAAATATGCGCTGGCTTTTTCGCATCTAATTCCGCCAGTGCAATACATTAACAATTTTTTATCTTGTTTGTGTGTTGCTAGTTGCTCCTCTATAATAGGTAGTGATTCTCGAAAAGTATCTACATCTGGTTTTATAGCATTTGTAAAATGTCCAATTTCTGATTCGTAATGATTTCTCATATCGACTACAATAGTATCTGGATCTTCTAATAAATCATTAAATTCTTTTGCTTTTAGATGAATTCCAATATTTGACGCATCAAAAGTTTCATCAGTTAAACCATCAGCAACAATTTTGTCTTTAACTTTTATGGTGAGTTTCAAAAACGAAAAATCATCTTGCTCCACTGCAATATTCATTCGAAGATTTTTCATAAAATCATAGAACTCGATTGATTTTTTGAAGTCATAAAAACAATCCGCAGGTAAAGAAAGTTGTGCATTTATGCCTTCATGAGCCACATAAATTCTACCAAGAACATCTAATGAGTTCCAAGACAAGAATAATTCGTTACGAAATTGAGTTGGGTTTTGTATTTGCGCATAGGCATAGAAAGACAGTGTGAGTCGCTGTTTTCCTACATTATCTATCATTTCTGATCGTTCTTCTGCGCTCAAAGTGTTATACAGTTGCATGCTATAAACAGATTTAAGTTTGATCTGCAAAGGTAGAAAAAAGTAAGTTGCAAAATCAATCAAAATTGGGTTTTTCTAAATGATCAAAATTTGAATTTTAGTGCTACTTTTGAATTGTTTTTATAATATAATTTAAGTTTGAATAAAATTGTAAATTAGCAAAAAAATATTAAATGAATCTAAAAATAATTGCTTTTGATGCTGATGATACGTTATTCGTAAACGAACCTTATTTTCAAGAAGTTGAGCAAAAATTCTGTGCTTTGATGCAAGATTATTTATCGCTTCAAGGTTTGTCGCAAGAACTATTCAAAACCGAAATTGCCAATCTTGACTTGTACGGCTATGGAATTAAAGGATATATTTTGTCAATGATAGAAGCAGCAATGAAAATTTCGAATAATACAATTTCATTAGAAGTAATTGCAAAAATTATCGAGCATGGAAAAGAGTTGCTTCAAAAACCAATTGAATTATTAGATGGAGTTGAATCAACTTTACAGGCATTGCAAGGAAAATACAAATTAATTGTTGCTACAAAAGGAGACTTGAAAGATCAACAAAGCAAACTGCATCGATCTGGTTTAGGACATTATTTTCATCATATTGAGGTCATGTCTGACAAACAAGAAATCAATTATGAAAAACTTTTGAAACGTTTAGAAATTGAACCCTCAGAATTTTTGATGATTGGAAATTCCTTGAAATCAGATGTTTTACCTGTTTTAGGAATAGGTGGTTTTGCGGTTCATATTCCGTTTCATACTACTTGGGAACACGAAAAAATAGATCATAAAGTAGAACATAGTAGTTTTTTTGAATTCAAAAATATTTCAGAAATTTTATCAATTTTGTAAAAAATGAAACAAAAACTGACTATTGAAAATTGGTCTAGAAAAGAGCATTTTGAATTTTTTAGAAAATTCGAAGAGCCTTTTTTTGGAGTAACTGTAGATGTTGATTGTTCTAAAGCTTATCAAAAAGCAAAAGATTTACACGTTTCTTTTTTTTTGCTGTATTTGTATAAAACACTGGTCGCTGTAAATCAAATCGAAGCTTTTCGATATCGAATTTCAGGGAATGATATCTATATTTATGATACGATCAATGCATCTGCAACCATTAGTAGATTAGATAATTCTTTTGGGTTTTCACTAATTAAATTCGATGATAATTTTGATGCTTTTTCCAAAACTGCTTTACTCGAAATAGAAAGAGTGAAAAATGCATCTGGGCTTTTTACAAGAGAATTTTCGGATGATAATTTAATTCATTTTTCTGCAATTCCGTTTATAAATTTTACATCTCTTTCGCATGCACGAAGTTTTACTTTTGAAGATAGTTGTCCTAAAATTTCTTTCGGTAAATTAATAGTAAATCAAGATGGAACTCGAAAAATGTCTATGTCAGTGCATGTGCATCATGGATTGATGGATGGCTTTCATTTGGGACAATTTGTAGATTTATTTCAAAATTTGATGAACGAATAATGTTACCAATTGCATTTCATTCTATTTACAAACATCCATTGCCAGACGGACATCGTTTTCCGATGCTAAAATATGAATTACTTCCAAAACAATTGTTACATGAGGGTACAGCCAATGAATTTGATTTTTTTGAACCCGATATTTGTGATCTGAAATACATTTTGGCTGTTCATGAAAAACAATATGTAAATGATTTATTACAATTAAAATTAGACTCTAAAGTCGCTCGGAAAATTGGTTTCCCACTTTCAAAAGAGTTAGTTGAACGCGAACTTCGTATAGCCCAAGGTACAATTATGGGCTGCGAAATGGCATTAAAACATGGAATAGCGTTTAATATTGCTGGAGGAACACATCATGCTTTTTCAAACAGAGGCGAAGCTTTTTGTATGCTAAATGATCAAGCAATTGGAGCACAATATCTTTTAGATAAAAAATCTGCTAACAAAATTTTAATTATCGATCTAGATGTGCATCAAGGAAATGGTACCGCAGAAATATTTTCTAAAAATAACAAAGTTTTTACTTTTTCGATGCACGGAAAAACTAATTATCCTTTCAAAAAAGAAATTTCAGATTTAGATATTGCTCTTGAAGATGGAACAAATGATAATCTTTTTTTATCTATTCTGAACGATGTATTACCAAAATTAATCCACCAACAAAAACCCGATTTTATTTTTTATTTATCTGGAGTTGATATTCTTGCCTCAGACAAATTGGGCAAACTAGGCTGTACAATTGATGGTTGTAAGAAACGTGACGAAATTGTATTGTCACTTTGTCAAAAATTAGAAATTCCCGTTCAAGTCAGTATGGGCGGTGGTTATTCACCAGAAATAAAAACTATTATTGAAGCTCACGCAAACACCTATAGAGTTGCAAGAAATTTATTCTAATAGAAATAGGTCCAATTAGATCCATCACTTATTAGAATTATAGTTTGTCTAGGTGCATTCGAATTCATGACTAATGGTCCGTTTGGTGCGGTTCCAGTTGTGGAATCTTTAGGGAAAAATCGTTTTCCGCCAGCAGTGTATAAAACAGCAGAATTAAAATCGTTAATATTTCTCAGAATATACATTCGCCCAGGAATTGTTGCTGGATCAACTAAATAAAATTCTTGCAAACCAGCAGTTGGATTTAAAGAAATATAGACTCCATTATTAATTTGTGTTGCTGCGCCAGACGCACCTCCATTTAGCGTTACCACTTTTACGGATAAGTTACCATTAATATCCAATGTGCTTAGAGGTAGAACAGTATTGATTCCAACTTGAGCAGAAATGAAATTATTGTTGAGTATTAAAAATAGAATTATGATTTTTAATGTTTTCATGGGAGTAGTTTTTAAAAAAATAAAATTACATATTTTAGAATTAAAATACTAATAATCAAATAACAAAATCAATTTGAGGTAATAGATTAGATTATTATTTTGATTACATGTAAAGTAGTATTATAAAATTTGTAAAACGCTCAATCTTAGAGTATCATTTCTGCATACTTCAAAATGGTTTCAAATCCTTTTTCTCTAAAGTAAGATTCTGGATTTTTTCTTGAAACAACCATTATAAAATCTCCACCCCAAGCCCCTAGACTTTTTATTTCGCCTTCGAAATCTAAAAATAAAACATCTTTAACTTTTGGAGTTTCTAAAACAGTGCTTAAAACTATTTCATGATTTATAATTGCAGTAGAAAATTGATCAAAATCCTGTGATTCTAAAATTTCTGATGTAATACCATTTACTAACGGTATAATGATTTTTGAATCGTATTTTTTATTTTTAAAATTTTGAATTGCAGATTTACTATTTTGTTTTTGATTTAGGTATACAAAATAAATATTTTCTTTGAAGTTCGGATTGAAATTTACCTCTTTAACAATTGGAGTTCCGTTTTCTAAATGATATAGAATTGAGGTGTTTCTTTGAGCACAAGCAACATCATATCCACTTCCTCCAAAACTATTTTTTAATAATTTAAAAGCATCAATTTCGAGCCATTGAGCAATATTATTAATTAATGTTGATGAAGTTCCTAATCCCCAAAATTTCGGGAAAGTTAAATGGGTAGAAATCAAATAACCATTACAATTTAGAATAAAATTAGGGTTTTGCACAAAACCTTGATGGAGAATTTCTATTAAAGTGTTTTTTTGAGTATTATTTTTATCAAGTATTTTGCTGCGAATTTCTTCGAAAGAAATTATCTCTTCAAACCAAATAGTGCCATCAAAATCGTAACTTTTCCAGGTAATTTGTTCCTCATTTCCAGATTCTACAACTAAATTTTGTCCAAATTTTGTTGGTAATGCTAATGCGGTGGCACCATCCAGCACCAAATATTCTGCTGTGATTAGTAATTTACCGTTACTGTAAAAAGTTTTTTTCAAAAATAATTAATTAGGAAAACTATAATTTACAACTCAAACCCAATTTTAACACCTAATTTAGTTGCAATAATTTTAGTGATTCGTTGTTTTAACTCAGGAATTTTGATACTTTCGATAACTGCATTTGAAAAAGCATACATCAACAAGGCTTTGGCTTCTTTTTTAGGGATTCCACGTTGTTGCATATAAAACATTGCGGTTTCATCCAATTGTCCAATGGTGCAACCATGCGAACATTTTACATCATCAGCAAAAATTTCGAGTTGTGGTTTAGCATTTATTGTGGCTTTATCACTCAATAAAATATTGTTGCTTTTCTGGAAAGCATTTGTTTTTTGTGCTTCTTTTTCTACGAATATTTTACCATTAAAAACTCCTGTAGATTTATCAGTAAAAATTCCTTTATAATCTTGATGGCTTTCGCAGTTTGGCGTTGCATGTTGCACAAGCGTGTAATGGTCAACATGTTGAGATTCGCCAATAATCGTTATTCCATTGAGATAACTAACGATCCTTTCACCAAAATGATAAAAGTTGAGGTTGTTACGAGTTAAATTTCCACCAAACGAAAAAGTATTTACTGCAACTGAACTTTCTTGTTGTTGCGAAACGAATGTATTGTCTATTAAATTGGCTTCGAGATTGTCATTTTGAATTTTATAGAAATCGACAATAGAACGTTTCAGAGCAAAAATTTCGGTAACCGAATTGGTTAATGTGGCATTTTCGTTTAAACTTTGATGACGTTCGATAATTTGAACATTTGCATTTTCTTCTACCACGATCAAATTTCGTGGTTGTACCAAAATTGCTGCTTCAGTTCCAGTCGAGAAATACATAATCTCGATTGGTTTGTCGACAACTTTATTTTTTGGAATTTTGATATAAGCACCTTCGTTGGCAAAGGCTGTATTTAAAGAAGTTAAACTTTCATCTTTACTGGCTATCTTATTAAAATATTCATCAATAACAAGTTTGTATTTTGGTTTATTCAATGCCGATGACATCAAGCAAATATCTAATCCATCGTGGGTTGTAGATGATAAAAATGAATTAAAAACGCCATCGATAAATACAACTTTGTAAGTATCAATTTCGTGCAAGAAATATTTTTTCACATCAGAAAACTCGATTGATGATTCCGTTTTAGGAAAAACTGAAAAATCATTTTTTAAAATTGAATTCAATGATGTGTATTTCCAAGCTTCTTCTTTTTTACTCGGGAAACCTTTGTTTTCAAAGTTTTTTAAAGCCGAAGTTCGAATATCGTGAAGTTCTGAATGAACATCGATTTTCTCTTCAAAAGCCATGAACGATGATAGTAATTTTTCTTTTAACATTTTTATTTTGTTGTGAGTTGTGAGTTGTTGGTTATAAGTTTTTTGAAACTGCTAACTGCTAACTGTCAACTAATTTTCTGCTTTAATCCAATCGTATCCTTTTTCTTCCAATTCGTAAGCGAGTTCTTTTCCGCCCGATTTTACGATTTTTCCGTCCATTAAAACATGAACAAAATCCGGAATAATATAATCTAAAAGCCTTTGATAATGAGTGATTACAATTACTGCATTGTCTTTAGATTTTAGTTTATTAACACCGTTTGCAACGATTCGCAAAGCATCAATATCCAATCCAGAATCGGTTTCGTCAAGAATTGCGATTTTTGGTTCTAGCATTGCCATTTGGAAAATTTCGTTTCGTTTTTTTTCACCACCAGAAAATCCTTCGTTGAGCGAACGAGATAAAAATTTACGATCAATTTCTAGTAATTCTGATTTTTCACGAATTAACTTTAGCATTTCACTTGCTGGCATTTCTTCTTTTCCTTGCGCTTTTCGAGTTTCGTTTATTGACGTTCGCATAAAGTTGGTTACCGAAACCCCAGGAATTTCTACTGGATATTGAAACGACAAGAAAACGCCTTTGTGAGCGCGTTCTTCTGGAGCCATTTCGGAAATATCTTCGTTGTCCAAAAGTATTTCTCCGCTAGTCATTTCGTAATTTTCATTTCCAGCAATTATTGATGCCAATGTGCTTTTACCAGCACCATTTGGACCCATTATTGCATGGATTTCGCCAGCGTTTACGGTTATGTTTAATCCTTTTAAGATTTCTTTATCGCCAATCGAGGCGTGAAGGTTTTTTATTTGTAACATTTATTTATTTTATTCGTAATGTCCTTTTAATGACAAGATATCTAATATTTCGATTGTATTTTCTTCGGTAACTTTATAAATAATTCGGTGTTCTTGATTGATTCTTCTAGACCATTTTCCAGAAAGTTGATATTTTAGTGGTTCCGGTTTTCCAGTTCCCTCAAATGGGTGAAGTAGAATATCTTCGATTAAAGCGCTAATTTTATTCATGATTACTTTATTTCCAGATTTTTTCCAATATTGTAACTCTTTTTGTGCTTTTTCAGAATATATTACTTCCACAAATCTTCCAATTTAATTTTAACTCCTTTACCTTCTTTTATACTTTTTTCGGCTTCTAGAATTTCTTTTACAAACTCGGGATTATATGGTTTTTCTTCTTTTTCGATTTCAAATCCTAATGATTTAGCCAATGATTTTAATATTGGAAAATCTTTTTTCTTAACATTTTTTAAAACTATATCCATTTCTATTAGTTTAAAATTTAATTATCCTACACTTCCTTCCAAAGAAATCTCCAACAATTTCTGTGCTTCAACAGCAAATTCCATTGGTAACTTGTTCAAAACATCTTTGCTAAAACCATTTACAATCAATGCAATTGCTTTCTCTGTTGGAATGCCTCGTTGATTACAATAAAAAACTTGGTCTTCACCAATTTTGCTTGTTGTTGCTTCGTGCTCAATTTTAGCTGATGGATTTTTACTTTCGATATATGGAAACGTATGTGCGCCACAATTATTTCCCATCAATAACGAGTCGCATTGAGAAAAATTTCTTGCATTTTCAGCATTTGGAGCAATTCTAACTAATCCGCGGTAACTGTTTTGTGACTTTCCTGCGGATATTCCTTTAGATATGATTGTCGATTTGGTGTTTTTTCCTAAATGAATCATTTTGGTTCCTGTATCGGCTTGCTGGAAATTGTTGGTTACCGCAATCGAATAAAATTCGCCCACAGAATGGTCGCCTTTCAAAATCACTGATGGATATTTCCAAGTTACTGCAGAACCTGTTTCTACTTGTGTCCAAGATATTTTTGCGTTTTTCTCACAAATTCCACGTTTGGTTACAAAATTGAAGACGCCACCTTTTCCCTCTTTATTTCCAGGATACCAGTTTTGTACTGTTGAATATTTTATTTCAGCATCATCCAAAGCAATTAATTCTACACACGCAGCATGTAACTGGTTTTCGTCTCTACTTGGTGCTGTACAACCTTCTAAATAAGAAACATAACTTCCTGCATCGGCGATGAGAAGTGTTCTTTCAAACTGTCCTGTTCCTGCTTGGTTGATTCGGAAATAAGTTGATAATTCCATTGGGCAACGAACACCTTTTGGAATGTAACAGAAACTTCCGTCAGAAAAAACTGCTGAGTTCAAAGCAGCATAAAAATTGTCTTTCTGTGGAATCACTGTTCCTAAATATTTCTGAACCAACTCTGGATATTCTCGAATAGCCTCGGAAATTGAACAGAATATAATCCCTTTTTCACCCAATGTTTTTTTAAATGTTGTGGCTACAGAAACTGAATCAACAACAATATCCATAGCGACATTGTTCATCATTTTTTGTTCATCTACAGAAATTCCTAGTTTTTTATACATTTCTAGTAATTCTGGGTCAACATCGTCTAATGTTTTGTTTGGATCAATAGATTTTGGTGCAGAATAATAAGCAATCGCTTGAAAATCGGGTTTGTCATATCGCACATTTGCCCATTCAGGTTCAATCATTTGTTCCCAAGCACGAAAAGCTTCAATGCGCCAATCGGTCATCCATTGTGGTTCGTCTTTTTTGCGAGAAATGGCTCGAACAATATCTTCGTTCAATCCAATAGGAAACGTTTCAGATTCTATATTAGTGTAAAATCCGTATTCGTATTCTTTAGTTTCAAGTTCGATTTTTAAATCGTCTTCAGTGTATTTACTCATTTTTTATTTTGTTAACACTATCAAGGTTTTGAAACTTCATAGAGTTGAAATGGAATTTTATAATGAAAATGATTCCCCACAACCGCAAGTTCTACTTGCATTTGGGTTATTAAAAACAAATCCTTTTCCGTTTAATCCGCCTGAAAATTCAAGGATTGTTCCTGCTAAATATAGAAATGATTTTTTTTCAACAGCAATTTTCACATTATTATCTTCAAAAACTTTGTCGTTATCTCCAATTTTTTTATCGAAGGTTAAATCATAAGACAAGCCTGAGCAACCACCTGATTTTACGCCTACTCGAACGTAATCTTGTGACGCATCAAAACCATCGTCTTTCATCATATCGACTATTTTTTTACTAGCAGATTCGGATACTTTGATCATGTTATTTTTAATTTTTCTAAATAATGTACAAATATATTACATTTAAACGTTTTTCTAACAATAACTAACATTTTTATAACTAATGTTTTGATAAAGAAAATGGATTTATTGATTTAAAAGCAATTCCTTTTTCTAAATTTGTATAAAAAAATTAAAAAAAATGAAACTCTACCCAATTGAATCAGGAAATTTTAAACTTGATGGTGGTGCAATGTTTGGCGTTGTGCCAAAAACTATTTGGAATAAAACCAATCCAGCTGATGAAAATAACCTCATTGATATCGCTGCAAGATGCTTATTAATCGAAGATGGTAAAAAATTAATTTTGATCGATACTGGAATGGGCAACAAACAATCAGAGAAGTTTTTTGGTTATTATTCGCTTTGGGGAACACATTCTTTGGATAAATCATTGGCTAGATATGGTTTTTCTCGAGATGACATTACCGATGTTTTCATGACGCATCTTCATTTTGATCATTGTGGCGGTTCAGTACAATGGAAAAAAGACAAAACGGGTTATGAGCTAGCATTTAAAAATGCTAAATACTGGACGAACGAAAACCACTGGGATTGGGCAACTAAACCAAACCAGAGAGAAAAAGCATCTTTTTTGTCTGAAAATATTTTACCAATGCAAGAATCTGGTCAACTCAGTTTTATTGTAAAACCCGAAATTGATTATGGATTTGCAGAAGAACTTAATTTTAATATTTTTTACGTAGACGGTCACACCGAAAAAATGATGATTCCGCACATTCAATATCAAGACAAAACTATTGTTTTTTGTGCTGATTTAATTCCTACAGCAGGACATTTGCCTTTGCCTTATGTAATGGGTTACGATACACGTCCATTATTAACAATGCCCGAAAAAAGGAAATTTCTAGATGCAGCTGTTCTCAATAATTATTATTTATTTTTGGAACACGATGCTCACAATGAAATAATAACTGTAGAACAAACGGAAAAAGGAATTCGTTTGAAAGATATTTTTAAATGTAATGAAATCTTAAAGTAGCGTTAATTTATACTTCATATCGATCAAAAAAAGTATTTTAGTGCAAAATTTTAAAAAATCAATAAAATGAAAATTACTAACTCAATTTATATTGCTTCTTTTTTGACTTTAGCTGTAACAAGTTGTAAAGCTCAAGCACCGATGATTTCAACTAATCCCGCAAATATTGACAAAACACCTATAAAAACAACTGCTTTGAAAGAAGCAGATTTAAAACGTTGGAGTCATTTGGATTTAGTAAAAGACACGGTTCCTGGTATGAGTGTTGACAAGGCATACAAAGAAATCATTAAAAATAAAAAGGGTGTTAAAGTAATTGTTGGTATTGTAGATTCTGGAGTTGATGTAGAACATGATGATTTAAAATCTGTTGCTTGGACAAATAAAAAAGAGATTGCTGGAAATGGAATTGATGATGATAAAAACGGATATATTGATGACATTCATGGTTGGAATTTCTTAGGTAAAATTACAAAAGAAAATTTAGAGTATGAACGTATAGTGAAAAACAAGAGTCTTGTTGATGAAGCTACATATAATGAGGCAAAATCTAAATATGATAAAAAGGTTGAGCAAGCAACTCAAGGCAAAAGTCAGTTGAGTCAAATGATTGTTGGAGTTAATGCTGCGGATGCTGTAATTTCTAAACACTTGGCAAAACCTATATACACAATCGACGAAGTAAATGCAATTGACTCAAAAGACGCCGAAATTGTAAAAAGTAAAACAATCGTTCAACGAATGATGAGTTTTGGATTACCAATTCCTGAATTAAAAAAAGAAATTCAAAAAGAATTAGATGGTGCAAATGAACTTTTGAGTGGTGAAGGATTGAAAAAAAATTACAGAGCAGTGGTTGGTGATAATCCAGACGATTTAACGGATGTAAAATATGGAGATTCAAAAGTAATGGGTCCAGAAGCCTCGAAAGAAGGAATAAAACATGGCACTCATGTCGCAGGAATAGTTGCACAAGTAAGAAGCAATAATAAAGGAGGAGATGGAATTTCAAATAATGTTGAAATACTTACAGTTCGCGCTGTACCAGATGGTGATGAGTATGACAAAGACATTGCTCTTGGTATTCGATATGCAGTTGATAACGGTGCAAAAATAATTAATGGTAGTTTTGGTAAATCATATTCGCCACACAAACAATGGGTTTATGATGCTATAAAATATGCTGCTAGCAAAGATGTTTTGATTGTGCATGCTGCAGGAAATGATTCTAAAGATATAGATGTTGAAAATAACTTCCCAAATGATTCTGATGATAAGAAGACAGAGTTTTCAGATAATTTAATTACAATTGGGGCTTTAAATTTTGAAACAGGATCAAAAATTGTGGCTGATTTTTCAAACTACGGAAAATTAAATGTTGATGTTTTTGCACCAGGTGTAAAAATATATGCATCAACTCCAAATAACACCTATGAATATTTGCAAGGAACATCAATGGCAGCACCAAATGTAGCTGGTGTAGCTGCTCTGATTCGTTCGTATTATCCAAAATTATCCGCAGTTCAAGTAAAACATATTTTAATGGATTCTGGCACTCCTATAAATAGTGATGTAGTTGTTGGTGGTGACCCAAAAGATGTTCGCAAATTTTCTGAATTGTCTAAATCAGGAAAAATAGTTAATGCCTACAGCGCTATGATTATGGCTGAACAAATGTCTAAAAAATAAGATAAAACATCAAAAATGTAAACGGAAGTTCAATTTGTTCTTCCGTTTTTTTATAAAATAAAAACCATGAAAAAATCAATTCTGTTTAGTCTTCTGTTGATATCTATTACTAATCTTTTTGCACAAAACACCTATTGGCAGCAAAAAGCAGATTATAAGATGGATGTATCAATGGACGTAAAAACCTATCAGTATAAAGGAAAACAAACATTGACTTATTACAATAACTCTTCTGATACCTTGCGAAAAGTTTTTTATCATTTGTATAATAATGCTTTTCAGCCAAATTCGGAAATGGATGCTCGATTACAATCCATTTCTGATCCCGATAGAAGAATGGTAAATGTTACAAAAGTTGGCGACAAAACCGTTTTTGAAAGTAGAATTAAACTTTTAACACCAACTGAAATAGGTTATCTAAAAGTTTCGAACTTCAAACAAGATGGAATTGTTACTCAAACAAAATATCTTGAAACAATTCTTGTAGTTACACTTGCAAAACCTCTTTTACCTAATTCAAAAACAGTTTTTACTCTTGACTTCGATGGACAAGTTCCGCTTCAAGTTCGCCGTTCTGGCAGAAATAACAAAGAAGGAGTAGAACTTTCGATGAGTCAATGGTATCCGAAAATTGCTGAATTCGATTTCGAAGGCTGGCATGCAGACCCATACATTGCTAGAGAATTTCATGGAGTTTGGGGAAATTTTGATGTAAATATTACCATCGATAAAGAATATATTCTGGGTGGATCTGGCTATTTACAAAATAAAAATGAAATTGGATCCGGCTATGAAGATAAAGGAATTGTTGTTAAAAGAGATTCGAAAAAACAATTAACTTGGCATTTTGTAGCACCAAATGTTCACGATTTTACTTGGGCTGCGGATAAAAATTATATTCATGATGTTGTGCAAGTTCCAAAAGGAGCAACATTACATTTTTTATATAAAAACAATCCTAAAATTCTTGAGAATTGGAAAAAAGTGGAGTCAAAGACCGTTCAATTGATGGAATTCTATAATAAAACCATTGGAAAATACCCATATGATCAATATTCTGTTATACAAGGTGGCGATGGCGGAATGGAATATGCTATGTGTACTTTGATTCTTGGTGAAGGAACTTTTGATGGTTTGCTTGGTGTGATTGCTCATGAAATGGCACACTCTTGGTTTCAGCACATACTAGCATCAAACGAAAGTAAATATGGTTGGATGGACGAAGGTTTCACTTCTTATTTAGAAGATTTAGGACTCAACGAAATCGCAGATAAAAAAGCAGAAAACCCTCATGAAGATGCCTATAAAGGATATTATTTTATGGTAAATTCAGGAAAAGAACAACCGCAAACTACACATTCTGACCGTTATGACGATAACAGAACGTATAGCATAACTTCCTACAGTAAAGGCGATGTTTTTTTGGCACAACTTGGCTATTTAATCGGGAAAGAAAATTTAGAAAAAACCTTGAAAAAATATTTTAACGATTTTAAATTCAAACATCCAAACCCAAACGATATTAAACGAACAGCTGAAAGAGTTTCGGGAGCAAATTTAGATTGGTATTTGACAGATTGGACAAAGACTACTAATACAATTGATTATGGAATTAAATCTGTAACAGATTCTGGTGTCAATTCAACAATTATCCTAGAAAGAATAGGCAGAATGCCAATGCCAATTGATTTAACAGTAGAATATACAGACGGAACTAAAGAAAATTTTTATATTCCACTTCGAATGATGAATTTCGAAAAACCGAGTTCAAATGCAACAAGAACAATATTAAACGATTGGTCTTGGGCACAACCAATTTATTTATTTTCGATCACTAAATCAAAAAATAGTATCAGAAAAGTAATAATTGATGCTTCGGGTTTGATGGCCGATGTAAAAAAAGAGAATAATGTTTTTGAGGTGAAATAGAATATACGATTTGAATGTACAATTCTAAACACTATTTTTGTTGAAATTTGCAATCTTATGAAAATACCTTTATTTATTCTATTATTATTCTCTACTATTTCTGTTTTTTCTCAAAGTTCAAAATTTTTTTCAGATTCTGAATATCAGAACCTACAAGAGAAAGTGAGAATATACACTTCAAGTAATATCGATAGTGCTTTTGTATTTGCAAATCAAATAGAGAAAACATCTGATTATTTACAAAAGTCATTCGCTTTGGGAGCAAAATCCTATTTGTACCAATTAAAAGGTGATAGTTTAATGTCAAAAAAACTATACAAACAGTCCTTAACTTATTTTGACCAAGCTCCAAATTCAACAGAAAAAATCAAGAACCATGCCTACCTATTGAATTACGGGGGATTAGCAGAGTGGAAAAGGGGCAATTTAGATTTAGCTCTAAAAGCCTATTTTTACGGAAAAAAATTATCACTTCAAATTAAAGATGTTGCTCAAGTGGTAAAGTTCAATAACAACATTGCTTCCATTTACTCCAATATCGGAAATTTTAAACTTGCGATAGTGACTTCGCGGGAATCAGATGATTTGATTAATAAAAACACAGGGATTTATACCCTAGAAAAACTCAACAGAACAAAAAGTTTTACAAATTATAATCTTGGAAGTTTTTATGAAAATTTATACTTTTTAAATGTAAAAAACTCAATATTAATTGATTCAGCAGAATATTTTTATAAACAAACTATTATCTATTCAAAAGAATTTGATGTAAACAACACTAATGCAAAAATGAATCTAGGAAGTTTGTACAAGTACAAAAAAAAATTTAAAAAAGCTGAACAAATTTATTTAGGATTATTAAAGTCAAATAATAATTACCTTTCAATGGATAATTTTGCATATCTAAATTTGAATCTTGGAGAACTTTATTTTGATAATAAAAAAATTGAAGAATCTTTAGTTTGTTTTCAAAAAGTAGATTCAGTTAGAGTTGTTCAAAAAACCAATAATGTAATTTTCAATTTATCTAATTATTATTTAGCGAAAATATACACTTCTAAAAACGAAAATGAAAAAGCGCTAGAGAATTCAAAAATATATCTTGAAAATTTTGAGAAATCAGAGTTAAAATTAAATGACGAAAGATTAGCAGTAAATTACGATATAAGCAAAGTTGTTTTTAAAAAGGAAATGATCGCAATCCAACAGAAAACAAAAAATAAAGTACTAGTCAATAAATTCTTGAAATATGGATTAATAATAATTTTTGTTTTGATTGTTTTTTTCTTGATTTGGAATATTAATCAAAAGAAAAAAGCAAATGAAAAAGTAGATAAGCTAATTAAAGAGTTTAAAATTCAAAATAGTTTAAATAAAACAGAAAATCTAGATCTAACTAGAAAAGAAAAAGTTACCTTAAATTTAGATGAAGAAAAAGAAAAAGAAATTGTAAAAAAACTAAAAGATCTTGAGGTTAAATTAGTTTTTTTAAACCAAGATTATACACAGCAATTTGTAGCAAAAAAAATAAAAACAAATACAACCTATTTGTCTTACATAGTAAATAAGCATTATCATAAAAGTTTTAGTGAGTATGCAAATGAATTGAAAGTTAATTATGTAATTAATCAATTGATTACAAATTCTACTTATCGTAAATACTCTACACAAGCAATAGCAGAAAGTGCGGGATTTAAAAATGCTACTTCTTTTACTAAATCTTTTAGCAAAAGAACTGGAGTTTCACCAGTTCAATTTGCTAAAAAAATTGATGAAACAAAAACTACGGATTAGGATCTGGTAGTATACTTCCTGGGTCTAAAAAAGGTCCACCATTATTTGGAGGAGGAGGAGGAGGAATTTGTGGTTCATCTGGTTGTCCAGTCTCACCATTACCTGGTGGAGGGGGAACTACGCCTCCAAATAATGTGTTTAATTCCTTTGAGTTCAATTCAAATTGATCGAAACTCTCAAAATTTAGTTTTTTATTTTTCATAATTTTCTTATGTTGATTAATTCTTCAAATTTAATGTTTTTAAAAACTCAAAACACCATATTCTTTTTTTGAATTTGAATGATTTATAAAAAAC
>JANPDC010000072.1:0-44682 GCA_031431275.1 Bacteroidota bacterium | reverse complement strand
TTAATAAATTCTGCACAGTGGTTTGAAAAATTTATTATTGAATTATTAACCAAAATATCTACATCAATATTTTCTCCACGTTCGACAAAAAAATATTTAGATAATTGTGTTTTTTGTAATTTTGTTTTGTGTCCAATATTGAACTCGATTAGTTTTTTTTCATTTAATTTTAAATCGATTATATTCGAAATAAAAATAACTGATAAACTTGATTCATGACCATTAAGCCAAGCGTTTGAAGTGTAATCTTTTTGATTTATATAATTTCTACTCTCTTTAAAATCAAATTTCGAAATTTCTATCTTATATCTATTTTCAAGATTATTATATATTGTAATTTTATTACTAGACAAGTAATCTTCAAAATTAGGTTTTAAATTCATTACATATAAGGAATCAATGTTTTTAAAAAATCTAATTTCTTGATTTTTCTTCAATCTTGATTTTACATTATAATTAAAACTAACTTTTTTTTCACTTTCAAGTACCGAACTTATTACTCCGAGTTTATTCCAAGATTTATTGAGTGTTTTTTCAATTGGAACGCAGGATAATATAAAATTAAATAAAATGAATGTAAAATATTTTTTTGGCATGATTAAGCCTTCAAATCCATTTTATCTGCAAAATATTCACAAAAATCTTTCATAGTATTTGCCATTTTTTCATCATTAGTGGCTCGTTGAAAAGTGTCTGACATGGCCACTAACGTTTGATGAAAGAATTTTTTCATTTCGTCAACGGGCATTTCTTTTGTCCAGAGATCCACTCGAAGTGTTTCTTGTGTTTTGCTGTCCCAAACAGATAATAAAATTGCTTTTGTTTCTTCGAGTTTTACTCCACCGTCTTCCGCTGTCCACATAATTTTTTCTGGAACTCGGTTTTCATCTAATTTTACTTGAAATAGTATTTCTGAAATCATGATTTTTGTTATTTGTTGTAGGTTCTATGTTGTGAGTTATGGTTTTTTAAAATAACCATCAATCTGCTAACTCCTAACTGCATTTTGCTGTCTGAAACTACTTTTTTGGTTTATACTTAGATTTTTCAAAAAGTTCTTTGGCGTCCATTTTTAGCATGTCTTGCAAGGATGTTTCATTGTTTTCCATATACGATCGAACAATTTGCCATCCAATCCATGTACCTACTCTTCCTGGTGATTCGTTATCTATTTCGAGATAAAACTTTGAAAACGGTGCTGGATTGATGAACCTTCCAGCGAGTTTTGTGTCTGCATCGAAAAGCATTTTGCCTTCTATAAAGTAGCTCCAAATAAAAGATTCGTTTGCAATACACCAGTCGTTTTGCTCTTTTGAATATCCCATCTTGTCCTCATCTGAAAACTCTGGAAGTAGTTTATCTTTTAGATATAATTCTTTTCCCGTGTAAACCATTTGGGAAAGTAATGATTTGTCTCTTGGAAATCCAATTTTCCGAAGCCCAAAACTCGAAACTAAATCGGGCATGATTTGATTTGAATCAAAATTTTGTTTGATGTAATCTGGAAATTCGTTTGCATAGAATTTGTGTTCTTTTCCAAGATATAATTCCAACGAAATTAGCACTAAACTATCTGCATAGATTGCTTTTGAGTTGTAATCCATTTCTGAAATTAGTGTGATTGCTTTTGGAATTTTTGTTTCTGGGTAATAGAATTTGATGTGTTTGACTAAATCTTCGAGTTGTGTTTGTAGTTGGTTTGTATTGTTGTATTTTTTTTGAACTTCCGCATACAATTCTCTCCATAATGGATTTTTCATTTTATTTATCCAAACTGAATCTTGGTTTTCAATTGGAAATAAATATGAGAATTGTTTTTTGAGTTTTGGTAATTCTTGTGGATTGGATTCGAAGAAAAGTTTATCGAATCGAACCATTTTGACATCAACTGGAATTTCCTCGACTTCTTTTTCGATTTTGGATTTTTTGTCACAAGACATTATGAGAATAGAAAATGCAACTAGTACGAAATACTTTTTCATGTATTGGTGATTTTTAGCCCCGATAATAGTGAAAATCCTTTTCTTTTTTTTCTTTAAAAAAGAAAAGATTGTAACGAATAGCGGGAAATAGCTTCGAAAAATTGTTTAAATTTGCAAATATACATTTCGATTTTTTAAATTATATAAATATAGTACTAAAATTATGAATTTTTCTGTTGATAATGCAAATAGTCAAATTGTAGCTTGGCTAAAAGACTACGCTACAAATGCTAAAGTTAGCGGTTTTGTTATTGGGATTTCTGGCGGAGTTGACTCTGCTGTGACTTCTACTTTGTGCGCTCAAACAGGTTTAAAGGTTTTGTGTGTTGAGATGCCGATTCATCAAGCAGCGAGTCATGTGAGTCGTGGTCGAGAACATATTGCGCAACTCAAGTCGAGATTTGATAATGTTGATTCGGTTGAAGCGGATTTAACATCGGTTTTTGAAAGTTTCAAGTCTAAAGTGACTGAAATAAATGATTTAGCAAAAGTTAATCTCGCTTTGGCAAATACTCGAGCACGATTGAGGATGACTACTCTATATTATTTTGCTGGAATTCACGGATTGCTTGTCGCTGGAACTGGAAACAAAGTTGAGGATTTTGGTGTTGGGTTTTACACTAAATATGGTGATGGCGGAGTCGATTTGAGTCCGATTGCTGATTTGATGAAAACGGAAGTTTATGAACTTGGTAAATTTTTGGAAATTCCCGAATCTATTCTAAAAGCGGCTCCAACTGATGGGCTTTTTGGTGATGATCGAACTGATGAAGATCAACTTGGTGCAACATATGTAGAGCTTGAGTGGGCAATGAACGAATCTGAAAAAGGGGCAATTTCTGACAATTATTCAATGAGAGAAAAAGAAGTTTTGGCTATATTTTTGCGGTTGAACTCAATAAACAAGCACAAAATGACTGCAATACCTGTTTGTTTCATAAATAGAGAATAATAGTTTTTTTGTGTTTTTCTTTGATAATACAATAAAGATTTTGTAATTTTACGAAAAATTGTTCTATAAACAATTGTTAAATAAACCCCTGTCATGATTAAAGTATGTTTAGCCGATAATTATCCTGTTATCCATTTTGGAGTAAAGTCTTATTTTAAAGATAATTCAGAAATTTCAATAGTAAATAATGTTGGTAACTTTAGTTTACTTAAAGATGTTTTGAAATCTAATGAAATTAATGTTTTAGTTGTTGATTTAGATTTGAATGGAATGGCAAGTATTAATGATTTGAAAACTATTTTGAGAGAATATCCAAGTACTAAAATCTTAATTTTTAGTAATTATTCTGAAAAAATGTATGCTCCAAATGCTATTAAAATTGGTATTTCTGGATATTTGCACAAATCAGAAAAGTTAGAAACACTTGGTCAATCTATCATCAGAGTAAATTCTGGAGAAATTATTTTAACCGAAGCAATCAAGAAAAGTATTGCTTTGATTTCTAAACAGAACAAATCTGAACGTGCTTTTAGAAAAATTTCTACTCGTGAAATTGAGGTTTTACGCCATTTAATTGACGGAAAGAAGAATAAAGAGGTGGCTGCTGCGTTGAATTTAAACGAGAAAACAATTAGCACTTATAAACTTCGTTTATTGACAAAACTAAATGTTACTAATCTTGTGGATTTAGTTAACAAGGCGAAAACTTTAGAGATTATTTAATTATATGTCGATCTAATTCTTCCTATACTTCTTGTGATGGCAACTTTTAGTTTGTTGTATTCGTTTATTGAAGTTAGTGTTTCTATTTTATGATTATTTTCAGGGTCAATCATATTCTGCATTAATTCTAGATTGAGTTTATTGATCAGTAATTCTCTGTATGCTATGATATTTTCTGAAACTAAACGAGTTAGAACTTCGTTGTTGTTTTTTTCTCGAACATAGACCTGTTTTTTCTCCATCCAACCATGAAGTTGGTATTTTTCATCGTCCATTAGAATATCAGTTATCAATTGTGAAAACTCTGGTTTGATTGAATTTAGATATTTTACTTTATCGAAAGTTTCGTTTTGTAAATAATTTGAAACCAAATCATCGTATATTTCTTTGAATAAAGGATTTGCAAATTCAACCTCATCTTCTTGAAGATTGAGATAAATTCTTTGATAAATTTTAGAGATTATTTTCTCAGAAACTTCGATTTCTTTTTGATTTTCATCAAACTTTATAAAAACATTTTCAAATTCGACCTCTTCATTTCCATAAAGTAATAAAATTTCGATTATGGATTTTTCCAAAAGATGTACTACATCAATTTTTTGTGATGCTACTGGCTCAAGATCATCTCTTACTACTTCTAATGATTTTTGCTCTTTTTTTGCTGATTTGTTGGCTTCTGAAATGTCTTTTTGAACTAATTGTGCCAATGTGCTTGCCAAAACTTGCTCTGAAATATCCATGATTCTGGAACACTCCTGAATATAGATTTCTCGTTTAATTCGATCTGGAATTTTAGAAATACTGACAACCATGTCTCTAATCAAATCTGCTTTTTTGATAGGGTCGTTTTTGGCTTCATTCATCAAAAGCGATGCTTTAAATTGTATGAAATCTTTGGCGTTTTCTTCTAAATATTTAGTTAATTCTTCAAAGGAGTTATTTTTCGCAAAACTGTCTGGATCTTCTCCATCTGGGAAAGTACAAACTTTTACGTTCATTCCTTCTTCGAGTATTAAATCAATTCCACGAACTGCAGCACGCATTCCTGCTGCATCTCCATCAAAAAGAACGGTTATGTTTTTTGTTAATCTGTTTATTAATCTAATTTGATCTGGAGTTAGAGCGGTTCCTGAGGAAGCTACTACATTTTCAATTCCGGTTTGTTGAAACTGAATCACATCTGTATATCCTTCAACTAAATAGCAATTATTTTGTTTGGCGATGGCTTGTTTGGCATGAAAAATACCATATAAAACTTTGCTTTTATCATATAAATCACTCGCAGGTGAATTCAAATATTTTGCTGCTTTTTTGTCGTTCGTTAAAATTCTACCACCAAAACCAAGAGTTCTGCCTGACATGGACAAAATAGGAAACATGACTCGACCTTTGAAACGATCAAATGGATTTCCTCCCTCTTTTGGTATTGTGAGTCCAACGGCTTCTAAAAATTCTTGTTTGTATCCTTTTCCAAGGGCTTCCTTGGTAAATGCATCCCAAGTTTCTGGCGAATAGCCCAGTTGAAATTTCTTGATGGTTTCGTTTGTGAATCCTCGCTCTTTGAAATAAGAAAGTCCAATTGCTTTGCCTTCTTCTGAATTCAACAACGTATCATGAAAGTATTTATTTGCAAATTCTGATACTAAAAATAAACTTTCACGAACATCTGTATTTGCTTTTTCTTCAGCGGTTTGCTCTGTTTCTTCGATTTCGATATTGTACTTTTTTGCTAAGTATCGAATGGCTTCTGGATACGAAAATTTTTCGTGTTCCATTACAAAAGCAATAGCATTTCCGCCTTTTCCAGAACTAAAATCTTTCCAAATTCCTTTTGCTGGCGATACCATAAAGGATGGTGAACGCTCATCTGAAAATGGACTTAATCCTTTGAAATTACTTCCCGCTCGCTTGAGCATTACAAAATCGCCAATAACCTCCTCTACTCGAGCAGTTTCGTATACATTGTCAATGGTAGTTTTTGAAATCAAAGTTTATGAGTAAATAGTTTGTAAAAATACATAATTCAAATCAAAAAAATTAGCCCCGAATTCACGAATTTCATTATTTTAAAATTCGTGAATTCGAGGCTAAAGTAAGGTATTTGTTTTTTAATTAAAATCCCAACGAACTCCTAGTGAAATGTTGTTTTGTTTTACTGCATTATCTTTGAATAATGGGTTTAAATCATACTTTAAATATAAACTTGTTTGGCCAAGCCCAACGTAGGTACTCAATCCATAAATAAAATTAGTTGTATTAAAATCGCCTTTGGTTTCTGATGATGTTTCGTAATTATTAGTGTTTAATTCTAAATATTGTTTCGATTTTAAATTGATTCCTGCATAACCACCAATTCCAAATCTAAATCCTTCATGAGAATTGAAAATTGATTTTCCGTCCTTGATTTTTGTTTTTGTAAAATCGAATTCTAAATGTAGCGGAAATACTAAATATACATTTTTGAAACGAGAATCATCTGTATCGATTGAGTTGGTTTGCAACGTGGTTTGTTTACCAGATACTACAAAACTGCGATTATCTGTTGGACGAAGGTTGTTATACATCACAGAAAATCCGTACTTGGCGTGAAGCAAATTATTGTCTTTTACTATTCGTGTGTTACTTGTTATTCCCCATTCGTAGAAATGTGAACCAAAATATCTAAAATCAGATCCTGACAAAGCATTTTTAGTCATTACGTTATTCAAACCCATTGCAAATATAAATTGACTTGTTGTTCTGCGTTCAGATTTTTGGATTGTGTCTCGATCTCTATGTAAACCTCCAAAAGATAAAGAATAGGTTCTTTTTGTTTTTGAAACCTCAGCGATTTTTCCATCAACTTTTTCCTGAACTAATTGATTTAGTTTTTCTTGTTCAATGGCTACTAATTTTTCGATTTCAGAGGCAGCTTTTGTGGCTAAATCGAGTTTTTTTTCATCTGACTGTTGCTTACTAATGGTTCCTTTTACAAGTTCACTATTTACGCTTTCAATGGATGCTTTTAGTTTTGCTTTCTCGGATTTAGTGATATCTTCGATGTTTTCAGCAATTGTTTTTGCTCTGTTTTCGAAATTGTTGTTCGTTTCTTGTGCTTGTAGTTTAGAACAAAAGACACATAATGCAACGGCTAGATATATGATAAAATTTTTAGCCATACTTCGTAAATTGCTTTCTTGAAAATTGTTGATTGTTGATTTCATAATGATTGATTTAAAATTGATTCGTGATTGATTAATGATTATTTGATTAAAACTTATTTTGTGTTATTTCTCTCAGTAAGTGCCACTTTTACTGTTTGAAGATTTTTGGAAACTTTTGTAAAAACATTTTCTCTAAATTCCAAAGTAACTTCTCCATCGACTTGTGAGAGCAAAGATGCTGGATTTACCTTCAAAGATGATTTTGTTGACTCTTTTAGTTTAACTGATGCTAGAAGTTCTTCATCATTTTTTGTTTTTAACTGTTGATTTTGAATTTCTTGTTTTTGATTTACTGCGATTTGATTTTGATTGTTGATTGAAACTCCGTTGTTTTGTAATTGTGTTTGATTGGTAGATATTTGTGACTTGATAATTGATTTTTTTGAAGAAGTTTGAGCAATTCCTTGAGTTTTGTTCGATGTAGAATTTACTTGATTTTGTATTTTCAATTTACTTGGTGTTGCAACTTCACTTGGGGTGACAACTTCCTTTGGTGATTTAGCATTTTGATTTTCAACCGCCTTTGATGTTACGATTACATTCGGAGTTTCGGATGTAGAATTCTGAACTTCAATTGAATTGGGTGTCAAAAGGTTTGATTTAAAAATCATAGTTCCAACAAACATAAATCCAATGAAACTAGCAGCAATTAACAGCCACGAAAATTTCTTTTTTGGTTGTTCTGCAACACTCAACATCGCATCTAATCGATCCCAAGCATGAGCCGTTGGCTGAATTTCTCTTGAACTCAATTGATCTTTTATTTCGGTTTCAAATTTATTAGATTTCATATTTATAAGTGTTATTTCTATTGGTGAAATTAGGTTATCAATTTTTTAATTTTATTTGTTATAAAACTTATTTTTAAGTTGCGATTCCATTTTCGTAATTTTTTAGTTTTGTTATTTGCTGTTGTAAAATTTTTCGTGCGTGTGATAATTGAGATTTCGATGTTCCTTCGTTTATGTTTAACATTGTTGCAATTTCTTGATGTTTATATCCTTCGATGCAATATAAATTGAAAATCATTTTATAACCATCTGGCAATTGATCAATTAAATATTGGATGTCTTCTATGGAAAATTTACTTTCAATATTGTTGAAACTTTCTTCGAAATATTCCTCATCGTCAATGAATTTTACTTTTTTCTGAACTCTAATAAATGAAATGCACTCGTTAACCATTATTCTTCGAATCCAACCTTCGAAACTGCCTTTGTTTTCAAAATTTTTTAGATTTACGAAAACTTTCATAAAAGCAGTAATCATAATGTCTTCTGCTTGTTGTAAATCTTTTAAATATTGTCTGCAAACTCCTAACATTTTTGGAGAAAATTTAGAATAAATCTGTTGTTGGGCGTGGCGATTGTTTTCGCAAGCCAACTGAATTATTTCCTTTTCTTGTTGATGTAGGTTTATTACTTTCATGTTAAATCTCAAGAGTCAAATTCAAAAGTCAAATTGATATTATAATTTATTTTTACCTTTCAAAAAGACTTCTATTTACATAGACGAGAAAGGTTGCAAAAAGGTTGCATCAAAATAAATTATTTTTGAAATTGAAACTATTTTTTTCGTTCAATTACATAATTGACCATTAAAATCAAGGAATCCTTATAGTCAGATTTCGGATAGTTTTCAAGGAGTTGAAGTGCTTCTTGTTGATATTCTTCCATTTTATTTTCGGCATAAGCCAATCCATTATTATTTTTCACAAAAGCAATTACTTCTTTAACTCTGGTTTTGTTTTTATTATGGTTTTTAATAGAATTTATCAACCATTTTTTTTCATCAGAAGTACAATTGTTCAAAACATGAATTAACGGTAAAGTCATTTTTTGCTCTTTAATATCAATTCCCGTTGGTTTACCAATGGCTTCGTCTGAATAATCAAACAGGTCGTCTTTTATCTGAAAAGCCATTCCTATTAATTCACCGAATTTCCGCATGTTCTCAACTTGAACTTCATCTTCGATAACAGATTTTGCCCCTAACGAGCAGCATGATGCGATTAGAGTTGCTGTTTTTTTTCGGATAATTTCATAATATATGTCCTCTGTGATATCAAGTCTTCGGGCTTTTTCTATTTGAAGTAATTCTCCTTCGGACATTTCTCGAACCGCAACCGAAATAATTTTCAACAAATCGAAATCACCATTATCAATAGAGAGTAATAATCCTTTTGAGAGTAAAAAATCGCCTACTAAAACTGCAATTTTATTTTTCCAAAGGGCATTTATTGAAAAGAATCCCCGTCTTCGATTGCTATCATCAACTACATCGTCATGAACTAAAGTGGCCGTGTGAATTAATTCAATTACAGATGCACCTCGATACGTTCTTTCATTTACAATTCCATTTGCTAGCATCTTTGCAGTTAAAAAAACAAACATAGGTCGCATTTGTTTGCCTTTTCGATTTACAATATAATAGGTAATACGATTTAGAAGTGGTATTTGTGACGACATCGATTCGTAGAACTTTTTTTCGAAAAGTTCTATTTCTAGTTGTATTGGCTGCTTTATTTGAGAAGTAACGTTCATTGATTTTTCAAAGATACTTCATATTGTTTTGAGTTGCAAATGTTAAAGTTTAGAAATTTTTAAAATTAAATTAAACCTTTTGTGTTTGTAATAGTCTTACTTTAAAAATCCCTTAAATTTACCTATTATGAAATCTAAAATTTTAATGCTCGGAATGATTTTATCTTTATTATCAGTTAGTTGCTCAAAAGAAAAAGATGAGGACTCAACTCGAATCAATTTTACTGCTGACGAGGCTTTTATAAATTCAAAAATTGATTTTGCAAATGATGATGTGAATAAAGTTACTGAAGAGCAGTTAAACATTAACGATGGTATTGCAGGAAAAAATGTTACGGCAAGTAATGCTTTGTTTTTGCCCGCATGTGCAACTGTTACACGTGTTCCTGCTATTGGAACTTTACCAGTTGTTGGAAGCACCGTTGTCAAAACCATCGACTTTGGAACCATTGGTTGCCCAATGCCAAACGGAAATGTTTTGAGAGGAAAAATAATTCTAACTTTTTTATTCGAACCTACAGCCACAACTCATGTGATCAATTGTACTTTCGAGAATTTTTATCACAACTTGAGAAAAATCGAAGGAACTAAAACATTCACGAGAACAATGACTGCTCAAACTCCAGCTTTTGCAAGTCATCCTGTTTGGTCAATGAATATGAATTTAGTGATAACTTTGCCTGACGGTAGAGTTTTGAACCGCGTTGGAACTAGAACAAGTGAAATAATTGCTGGATATGCAACTCCTTTAGATTGGACAGACAATGTATACAGTGTTACTGGTAATTGGACTACTACTTTTCCAAATACAAATTTTCAAACAAGTACGATAACTAATCCTTTGATTGTTAAATTTGCTTGTGTACCAAACAACAGCCCAATTTCTCAAGGTATTATTTCTTTTGTGAGAAACTCTCAGACAGCAACTTTAGATTATGGAAATGGAACTTGTGATAACCAAGCAATATTTACTATAAACGGAATTTCCTACCCAATTACTTTGGGTAACTAACCTAGTTTTTTGTTTTTGAATGGAGAAACGTTTCGAGAAATCGAAACGTTTTTTTTTATTTAAATTTACAAAGGTTTAAAAATGATATCTTTTGAAAGCTTCCATGGCAGCATAATCTGCAAACCCAAGTTTTCTGAATCGCTCTGCGGTGGCTTTGTTGCGCTCTTCCACTCGAACCCAAAATTCTCTTGAGTCATCGCCTTGAAACATTACACCGTCTTTTTGGGATTGGTGATAAAAAATAGAGGTTCGTTTTTTGAGTACTTGAATTGGGCTCATGGGAACTGCCATTTCAATTTCGTGCATATCCCATTCATGCCAAGCACCTCTATATAGCCAAACCCAACAATCATTCATAAAAGGTTTGTTTTTTAGTTTTTCAATTGCCATAAAAAGTGAATTAAGGCATACTTTATGAGTTCCGTGTGGATCTGCTAAATCACCAGCAGCATAGATTTGGTGTGGTTTTACTTCTTCGATAATTGACATCATGATATTTATGTCTGCATCTGATAGTGGCTTTTTTCTGATTGTTCCCGTTTCATAAAAAGGCAAGTTTAAAAAATGTGAATTTTTGTCTGGAAGACCTAAATATCGAATTGCCCCGAGAGATTCTTTTTGACGAATCAAACCTTTTAATTGTCTCAATTCAGGAATATCAACTGAGTTATTTTCTTTTTCTATAAAACGAATTATTTTATTGTAATGCTCACTTTCTGGATTTATTTCTAATCCAATTTCTGCAAATTTCAAGGCTTCGTCATTTGAAACGGCAATATTACCAGAGGTTTGATAGGCAATATGAACTTCATGTCCTTGCGAAACTAATCTATCAAAAGTTCCTCCCATTGATATTACATCATCATCAGGATGTGGGCTAAAAATGAGTACTCTTTTCTTTTCTGGCGAAGAGCGTTCTGGTCTTTTTTCAAACTCTGTATTGGGTTTTCCTCCTGGCCATCCTGTAATTGTATGTTGTAAATGATTAAACATTTTAGTATTTAAATCATAGGCAGTTCCTTCAATTGCTAATAAACTTTCCATTCCAAACTCATAATAATCTTTATCCGTGAGTTTTAAAATTGATTTTGAAGTTTGTTCGCACAACCAAACTATTGCTTTTCCAATAAGTTCTTGTGTCCATTCACAATTATCAACTATCCAAGGAGTATTAATTCTTGTTAACATTGATGCAGCCTCAATATCTAAAACAAAAGTTGTTTGTGTATGATTTTGCAAATAGGTGGCAGGTTTTTTAGAAGATATTTTACCTTCTATTGTTTCTTTGATAATATCGGCTTTGTTTTCACCCCAGGCTAATAAAACAATTCTTTTTGCATCAAAAACTGTCGAAACCCCCATTGTAATTGCCTTTTTTGGAACATTTTCTAGACCTAAAAACGATTCTGAAGCATCAACACGGGTAACATGATCCAATGTCACAATTCTTGTGGTTGAATTCAAATGTGAACCAGGTTCATTAAAACCAATATGACCTGTTCTACCAATTCCTAGTAATTGAAAATCAATTCCACCAAGAGATTTAATTTTATCTTCGTATTCATTACAATAATTTACAATATCTACAGTATCATAATTCCCTTTCGGAATATTGATGTTTTCAGCAGGAATATCAATATGGTTGAACAACTGCTCATGCATAAAAAAATAATAACTCTGAATATTGTCTTTCTCCATCGGAAAATATTCATCCAAATTGAATGTTACAACATTTTTAAAACTCAGATTTTCTTTTTTATGCATTCTAATTAACTCTTCATACACTTTTATTGGCGAAGAACCAGTTGCAAGCCCAAGAACAAAAACTTGATTCTTTTGCTGTTTTTCTATAATTAAAGATGCTATTTCTTGAGCAACTGCCTTGGAACCTGAAATAGAATCTTCATAAATTACATTATGAATTTTTTCATAACGAGAAGTTTCATGTTTACCTGGTTTCGAATACGATAACGGATTATTTGTAATCATAGTTTTACAATACATTTAGTTATTTAACAAATATACTTAAGAAAATGGATTCGATAAACGTTTTTGAATTAATAAATTCAAAAAAAGCATAATAATGCAATACAACAGTTTTAAAGTAAGTTTATTTTTGCTTTTCTAAATTCATGGAGTCTATAATCTGTAGTTTCCAAATCCGTAATAACGGTGTGCAATTGCTGAATTTCGCAAACTAAATGCGGCATTTTTGTATTTATTTTTTCCGATGTAACCATAGCAATTACCATGTCAGAAGCCTTTATCATTGACTTTTTTATAAGTGAAACTTCATAACCTGCTTCTGTTAATCCTGAATTGATGTTAATACTACTTACTCCCATAAAACAAATATCGGCATTGATTTTCGAAAGGCTATCAACTACATCGATTCCTATTGTCACCATTGCATTTTTTTGCATTTTACCTCCAATAAAAATTAAATCGATGTTTGGGTGCTGAGAAAGTTGCATAGCAATAGGTAAACTATAGGTGTATATGGTCGCCTTTAAATTTGCAGGAATCAATTTGGAAAAGGCCAAGTTAGTTGTTCCTCCACTCATGATAATTACCTGACCATCATGTAGTAATGACAATGCTTTAGCACTGATTGCGTTTTTTTTATTCTCATTAAGAATTACTATGTCGAAAACATTGTTTGACTTTTGTTCAACTGGAAAGACAGCACCATAAACTTTAGAAATCAATCCTTTATCATTCAAATCATTTAGATCGCGACGAACAGTATCTATTGAAGTTTTCAAAATTTTCGCCAACTCAAAACTGTTTATTTTCTTTTCCTGATTAACTTTTTCGATTATGAATTCCTGCCTTTCTAACTTTGTCATTATTATTTATATTTAATATGTTTGATTTTTTTAATTAAAAAATAGAACTCTTGCGTCTAGATTTGCTAAAAATCAAAATACTAAAGTATGCGTTTTTTTGCATTTTTGATAATTTTATAAAAAAATTAACTAAAAAAAAATACTTTTAATAAAAAATAACTACCTTCGACCAAACAAAAAAATCAAATTATTATGAAAATGAAAAAGTTATATTTATTTCTACTTTTTATTTTTTTATCTTCACAATCAATTCATTCTCAAACCAAAAAAGTTACGGGTAAAGTTTTGAATATGACTGATAAAAGTTCAATGCCAGGAGTCAACATCAAAGTTAAAGGTTCATCTGGAGCAACATCTACTGATTTTGATGGAACATTTTCCATTTCAGCCTCCACAGGTGATGTTTTAGTTTTTAGTTTCATTGGATTTCAAACTAAAGAAGTGAAAATTTTTGAGTACAACGAACTTAATGTTTATTTAGAAGATAGCACCAAAACATTAGATGAGGTAGTAGTACTTGGATCGACAGTAAAATCTTCAAAAAAAGAATTAGGAAACGTAATTACGAGTGTCAAATCAAAAGATTTGCTTCGTGCTCAGCCAAACTCATTATCTTCTGCATTACAAGGCAAAGTTGCTGGAGCACAAATCTCTCAAAACTCAGGAGATCCCTCTGGTGGATTTACCATCAAATTGAGAGGAACATCTTCAATCCTTGGTTCATCTGATCCTTTGTATGTAATTGATGGAGTTGTAATGAGTAATAATACTACCAATGTTTCTAGTCTTTATATCTCTGAGAGTTCAACCGTGAAGGTTGGAGCAAATAAATCTTCTGACATAAACCCAAATGACATTGAGAGTATTGAAGTTTTGAATGGTGGTGCTGCAGCAGCAATTTATGGTTCTCGAGCAGCGAATGGTGTGGTTTTGATAACTACAAAAAAAGGTAAATTAGGGAAACCAACATTTACATTTTCAACTAGTACTGTGATTAATAGTTTGAGAAAAAAATTAGATTTAAACCTTGTAAATAAGCAATTTAAAAGTACATCTATTGTACAATATACAGTTGCACCTTTAAACAATGTAACTCCAGCAATTGCCGCAGCAAATCCCGTGCGTTACGCAGAGGTAAACAATGATCTTGGACAAGCTTTTTTAGATCGAGAAACGTTTGATGTTCAAAGATATGATTACCAAGATCAAATTTTCAGAACTGGGTTTGGTTCAGATACTTATTTTTCTGTTCAAGGCGGAAATGAATCTACAAAATACTCAAGTTCAGTTGGATATTTGAATAATGAAGGTATAATTAAAAATTCTGATTTTAAAAGATTAGGAATAAAGTTAGGTCTTCAACATCAACTAACCCCTAAACTAAATGTTTCTCTTGGTTTAAATTACATTAATTCGTTTTCTAAAGATGTTCCAGATGGAAATAATTTTCTTGGACCTTTAAATTCAATTAATATCACTAACAACATCTATGATTTGGAAAAAAGAGATGCTAACGGTAGACTTCTTCCAGTAGATTCAGGACGAACAAACCCTCTGTCAATTCTAGAAACTTTTACTTACACTCAAAATACAGATAGAGTTATTGCAGATGTTCAATTAAACTACAAACCATTAAAGAACTTATTTGTAGATTTAATTGTGGGAGTAGATAAATACATTCAGAAAGGTGGTACATTCATTCCTAGATCTGATTTTCCTGTAAATGTTTTCCCATTAGGATATGTATCAGAAGCATCAAACAGTGTGACGCAAATAAATAATGATTTGAATCTACGTTATGTATGGAACATTTCGTCAGATTTAAAATCTACAACATCTGGAGGTTATAATATCCAGTTATATAGAGACAAATTTAATGCTATTGCTGGTACGAATCTAAAACCGTTTGTTGAATCTATAAGTGCCTACAACATAGTTGAAGCAGGATATCCTTTGGCTAGTGAAGGAAAATATAATATTTGGGGATATTATCTACAACAAACATTTGGATATAAAAATAAATTATTTATAACTGGTGCTATTCGAAACGATGCTTCAACAGTTTTTTCAAAAGAAAATAGATCTCAATATTTTCCAAAATTAAGTGGTAGTTATGTTCTTTCAAGTGAGGATTTTATGAGAAATTCAGCAGTTAGTACTGCCAGACTAAGAGCTTCGTGGGGAGAATCTGGAAGTTTGACGGCTATTGGTCCATATGCTCGTTTCACAAACTACACAACAGGTGATTTAGTTGGAAATACTGTTTTCTCAATCGAAGGAAATAGAAAAGGAAATTTAGATTTACGTCCTGAAAGAAGTTCTACTTATGAAGTTGGTATTGATTTAGGATTTTTGAAAGATAGATTTAATTTTACTTTTACTTATTATAATGCCGATATAAAGGATTTACTTTTTGGAGTTGAAACCGCAGCATCAACTGGTGCTTTGAGAACAATTCAAAATATTGGAAAAATGAATAACAAAGGATATGAAGCTACTTTGAAATTCGATTTAATTAAAAAAGATAAATTAAATGTTGGATTGTTTGCTACATATAGTTCAAACAAAAACAAAGTAACAGAGTTACCACAAGAAAGATTCACATTTTCAAATGGATCTGGTGCAAATACTTTTGCAATAGTTGGTGAACCATTAGGTGTTTATTATGCAAGATATTTCGCAAGAAATCCTGACGGAAGCCTTTTGTTGAATTTACAAGGATTACCTCAAGTAGAGAAAGGAAACCCAGTAACTAATACAGCACAGCGAGATCCTATAACAGGACAACCAATAGGCACCTCATTAAATAAAATAATTGGAGACCCAAATCCTGATTATATTATTTCGCTAGGAGGAAATCTAAATTACAAGAATTTTGGAATGTCTTTCTTATTTGACGGAGTTCAAGGCGTTGATGTTTTTGATGCAGATTACAGAACCAGACAAAACGTTGGAGCTGGAGAATTGGCTGCAAAAGAACTTACTGGCGAACTACCTCGTGGATACGTGAGAGCCATTGGTCAAATTGAAGAATTTAGAATTGTCGACGGAAGTTACATTAAATTGAGAGAAGTATCTTTAAACTATTCTTTTGGAAAATTAAATAATTTATTTTCTGACTTTACAATTACTGCAAGCGGAAGAAACCTTTATTCGTGGGATAAATTTACTAGTTATGATCCTGAAGTAAATTCTGCTGGACAATCCTCAGTTTCGAGGTATAATTTTGGTGCAATTCCAATTCCAAGATCATTCGCAATAGCATTAAAATTCCAATTTTAAATTAAAATAAAATGAAAAAAATATTCTTAATAATTATAGCAAGTGTTTTTATTTTATCTTGTAATGAAGAGTTTATCGACCCAACAAGACCATCTGAAACAAATGTTTATTCAAATAGAGAAGGACTCATAGGTGTATCAAATGGATTACAAGCGAAATGGTCACTTGGTGGTCAAAGTCCACTTTATGCATTGGTTATTGCAAATGGCTGTTCTACAAATGAACTTACATTTAGTGGTGGCGCTGGTAACACCAATGAGTTAGCCCTTGAAGCAGGTGGAAATAATGTCCTCAACATCAATACTGTATTAAATAATTTGTGGTCACAAACATTAGTTGTAAGATCCGAATCACAAAAAGTAATCGACAAAATTAACATCATTACAGTCCCAGTAGAAAAAGCGAGTATTTTAGCGCATGCCTCAATTTTCAAGGCAATGTCACTGGGTACACTTGTACAATTTTTCGAACAAGTTCCAATTGTTGTTCAACAAAACGCTCCTTTTAGTTCCAGAACTGCAGTTCTAAATGAGGCAATAAATACTCTTTTAGCCACTTTACCAACAATAAACAGTGCTACAGGATTTACTGGACTTGTTGGAAGTATAAAATATAAAGATACCGTTTATGCTTTATTAGCTAGATACTACAATATGCTTGGTGATAATACAAATGCATTACTGTATGCGAATTTGGTTAATTTAAACACAAAATCTACCTTCTTGTATGATGCTGTATCTGAAAATCCAGTTTTTAGAGCAGGATTTTTCCAAACTCCAGCAGTTGGTTCAAGACCTCGTAATAGAAATTTTGGGCTTCCAACTACATTAATACCTAATCCTTTGGATGGAAGAATAAATTTCTATTTTACACCAAGTGCTTCTCCCATTAATTATGGTAGTTTTTTCGATACTGCTATCAAGTTGATTCCTGTTTATCTTCCGGGTGAAATGACACTTATAAAAGCAGAATGTTATGCCAGAACCTCTCAACTCCCGTTAGCTACAGCTCAATTAAATGTAATTTTACAGAAAACGGTTGCATTAGATGCTTTTGGAATTGGTGCCAATTTACCAGCCTATTCTGGACCAAGTACACAAACAGATTTACTTTTGGAGATATACAAAAATCGTTGCATAGAATTACACATGTCTGGATTGAAATTTGAAGATGCAAAAAGATTTAGTAGACCAGCTCCTACTTTTCCAATTATAATTGGAACTGCTTTTGAATTGAATAGAAATTATTATCCTTATCCTTTATCTGAAAGGTTTAACAACACAAATACACCGCAAGACCCAGCATTTTAAAATTTTGAGTTTATGTTAGTAAAAACGAGATGTGATTTTTTCATGTCTCGTTTTTTTTTGACAATATGTTGAAAATCAAACTTTGCAAAGTTAATCAACCATTTAACATTTTAAACAAAACATGATATGACAATTTCAAGAATTTATATAAAAATTAAAGACAAATTATTTAATTCAAGACCATAATAGAGTCTAATAAAAATCATAAATTGTTGAACTGATAATTTAATTAACTATTAAATTAAGATTCAATCTTTTAATATTGTTTTTAACCAAAAAATAACTATTTTTGCATTTTGAAATTCGTTAAATATATGTTAAGAAAATTACTATTCCTTTTATTACTAGTATTACAAAATATTGCCTTAGCAAACGTGCCTCCCAAAGATAGTTTATTAGTTAAACCAAAAGTAAACTCCAATATAAAACTAAACGCAAAATTTTCGAAAATTGATGCGACCATTGCGTTCAAAAAAGTTTTTGATTCAAAAAGAAATCTTAATTGGATTAAACCATTCTCTTCACCTTCGTGTGGCAAAAACAAAGATTCTATAAAAGGTTTAATCAACGATGCACAAGTAGCCTATGATTCTTTAAAGACTAAGTTAAAAAAAATCTTTACAAGTGAGAATCTTAAATATGTAGAACAATTAACAGGCAACGAACTTGTGCAACTGCCAATTGGTATTTCAGGTAGTACTAACGATGGTTTTAAGGCCGAAATGGTAATTGTAAATGCGAAAATTCTACCTCAATACATCGAACTCACTGCTTTTGCAAGAATAGAAACACAATTTCAAAATATCCATCTTTATTTTGCTGCCGACAAACTAAAACTTTCACACGATGGAGGTGTTATTGGTGATTGGAAACTCTATTTACTCGGAAACGAAAGTTTACCTCAAATTGGAAATAAAATCCTCATGACCATTTTAGGCGGGGATATCAAAAAATCTGATGGAAGTATAAACGGCGGCTCCTATGTAGAATTCGATTGTAATGGATTTAAAAGTTTTAAATTCAAATCAGACATTCGATTGGCAAGATCACTAGTTATACCAGTAGATGCAGCAGGTGTTCGAATTACTCACAATTCAGATTTAAACATAGATAAAGAAGCCTCTGGAACGAATAAAAACAAGTATGTAGGTGCCCAATTATCTTTAGAAGCATCTGGTTGGAATGATTTATTAATTCAAATTGATTTACCAAGTTTTGAACTTGAAAAACTAAATGGGTGGACATTTAAATTACAAAATGTGGTTGTAGATTTAAGTGATAACAAAAACGCTCCTAACATTATTTTCCCTCCTGCATATACAACTCAAGGAATTTTTCCGAATGGAGATCGAAATACATGGCGCGGTTTTTATGCTCAACAAGTGAGTATTAAAATGCCCAAACAATTTAATGATAAAAAAGGCAACAAAAGAACTGAATTTCAAGCTAATAAATTATTAGTTGATAATAACGGAGTGAGTGGTGATTTTAGAGGATATAATTTATTAGAAAGTGGAAGTGCGACAGGCTGGCAATTTAAAATTGATACTGTACAAGTAAAACTTGAAATCAATAAAATAAAAATGTCAAAAATTACAGGTTCTATAAAACCTGCTGCGACAAATTCTGAATTAAAATTTACTGGTTTTTTTAATGAACAATTATACAGACTCACAGTTAAAGTTGAACAATCCGACTTTAAAATGTTTAAAGGAAAACTGGTTTTTGAACAAAACTCCTGGGTAAAAATGGAATTAGATAACACTTCTAATGAATTTAAAGCCTCTGCGTTTTTGAACGGTACTATGTCATTAGGTAAAAATGCTTCTACGCCCCAAGTAACTCCATCTCCCCCTACTCCGCCAACAACGCCAGTCCCAAGCCCAAACACTCCGCCCACAACTGCTGGTTCGACTCCAACAGTTCCACCTGTAGCAACTGCTCCAGTAGCATCAAATAACGATTTTTATGAATTTAATGGTATTGTATTTCAGAATTTAGCCTTAAAATCTTATGAAATGCCATACATACAAGCCTCGTATTTTGGATATCCAGGCGAATGTAAATTTGGAAATTTCCCTTTGCAATTTGAAAATATTCATTTAGTTACTCCAACGGCAAATGAAGTTGGTCTGGCTTTTAGAATGACCTTAAACTTAATGGAAAGTGCTGGAATTTCTGCCGCAGCTGGATTAAAAATTATTGGAAAATTCGAAAATACAGATTTTCAATCCTATAAATATGATAGAATTGTAGTAGACGAAATTAGAGTTGATGTTGAAAAAAGTGGTTTCAAAATAAATGGTGGTTTGCAGTTTTTTGAAAATGATGATATTTATGGTGATGGTTTTAAAGGAGATTTGTCAGTTAATTTTCCCAAGCTAGATATTGCAGGCGGAGCAAAAGCATTATTTTGCTCTAAAAACTTTCGATTTTGGTATGTTGATTTTTTCATTCAAAACAATTCAAACGGAAAATTTGGTATAGAAAAAATAGAAGGTGGTTTGTCTTACAAAATGAAAAGAACCGATGGCAACATGGTTTTTAATTTTGCGAAATCTGCTTATGTTCCTAGTGCTACTAACGGTTTTAGTTTCAGAGCGGGTGTAAAAGCAAAATTTGGCTCAACGACTTCTTTCAAAGCAAAGGCGTTCTTAGAAATGGAATACAACACCACTGGCGGACTCAACCGAATCTATTTCCTTGGAGAAGGTGCTATGATGGGGGACCAAGCGTCAACCAACGATGCCTCGGGTGCAACATTAAAGCAAACTGTTTCAAAATATAACAACCAGTTAGAAGATCCAGCACTAAAAGCGAGTTATGCCGCATTTATGGCGCAAGGAAAATTTTTAGATATTTCAAAAAGAACGCATCCTGTCTCTGAGGTTGCAAAAGAGGGAAAACTAGGTTTATTTGTGAGTATCGAAAAAGATTTTGTTCATGATTCTTTTGATGGATTGTTCGAAGTCTATTGCAAACTAGAGGGTTTTAAAGGTTCGGGAGAAAACAATCTTTTGGGCATGGTGCACATGTATTCAAGTCCCGCTAAATCATATCTCCACGTTGGAACCCCTACACAACGATTAGGAGCAGAGTTCATGGTTGGAGTTTATAATGTTGGAGTTGGTGCCTATTTCATGACTGGTGATGGATTGCCTTCTCAACTCACACCACATCCAAGAATTTTACAAATTCTTGGGAATGATATTTTGAACAATAATAGAACAGTGGCTTCTTTGAGTGATGGAAAAGGTTTCGCATTCGGACTGAATTTTTCGATTGGAGTGGGTCGTGACTTTGGTTGGTTCTATGCTTTTCTGGAAGCTGGTGGGGGTTTTGATATCATGCACCGACAATATATTGGAGTTTCTTGTGCTGGTCGACCAGGTCCAGTGGGAAATGACGGTTGGTATTCCATGGGGCAAGTATATGCTTATCTTTGGGGAGAAGCTGGTTTGAGAGTAAAAGTTTTTGGATTTAAGAAAAATATTAAAATTCTAGAACTTGGCGTTGCAGCATTACTTCGGGGGGAATTTCCGAATCCATCTCATTTAGAGGGATTTTTGGGGATTTCATATCATGTTATGGGAGGTTTAATAAAGGGTCGCTTTAGATTTAAAGTAGAAATTGGCGAAAAATGTGAATTTATTGGACTTTCCAATCCTCTAGGAATTTCTGTTATTGCCAGCGTGAGTCCAGATAATGAAACTAATGTAGATGTGTTTAAAAAACCACAAATCGCTTTTAATTATGCGATGCTACAGCCTTTTAGTATAGAAGATGTAAATGGAAACGCTAAAACAGTTAGAATAAATCTCAAGAAATACGAACTTTTTACAGGAACAACTCCAATAACTGGCGAATTAACTTGGACCGACAACAATACCAAAGTTAACTTTACCTCAACAGATATTTTACCACCAAACACTTTGATTACTGCTAAAGCAGAGGTAGGTATGGAGCAACAAAGCGGTAACAGTTGGGTGCCGTTAACTGGCGGAGATGGGAGTTCACGTGAATTAAAAGAGTTTACGTTCACGACAGGATCTGCACCAGAATATATACCCTTAACAAATATAAAATACTCCTATCCAATTTTAGAAGCTAATAATTTCTATCCTCAAGAACATCAAAACGTGTACATAAAACTAAAACAAGGACAAGACTATTTGTTTAATGGCTCGGTGCAAAACTGGAATTTAAAAGGTGAAATTTTCCTAGGTGAACAGCAAAAAACACAAAACACTTTAACCTATGATTTTACAGCCAATAAAATTAGTTTTCCATACACAAACATAGTTACCAATAGTACTTATGGTCTAAAACTAATGGCATACCCACAAGGCAATAGCACTACAAGTGCGCCTGTAGTGAGTGTAAATACCAATGCAGGAAGTTTGAGCGACAACACTACTACCACTTCAACAGACACGCAAACCATTACCAACAACACAGCCGCGGCTCAAAATAATGCTAATGCGAACAAGTTATTTTTAGAGTATAATTTCGTTACTAGTCAACACAATACGTTTACAGATAAAATGAATAGTATTCAGAAAACAGGGGATACTACATATTCGCCAACTTCTGATACACAGGTTATTTATGTCAACACAAGCAATTATGAAAACTTTAATATTCATGAATTAGTTGGATCGCAATACACCAATAGTTTACCTTTAATTTCTGCAGTGGCGGTAGTTGATGATTTATATTACACACAAGATATCTATCCATTAATGTATCAAAACTATCCTTTAGATGGAAATATAATTATAACGAATCGAAATCCAAATATATTTGGTATACCTCCAACTAAAGCACTAGATATAAACCCTTTGTATTTAAGCTATCTAGAGAACGCTCCGAATAATATTGAATTGAGAAGGTCATTGCCCTACACATATAACTTGTCTTTAATCTACAAATCAGATTATATAGATTTGAGATATAAAATTGTAAATAGGTACATGGCAGGAACAATCAATCAAACTGGTTATAACACATTCAGATATCTAATTGAAACTACATTTCCAATACTTCGTGTTGGGAGTTATAAAGTAAAATACAAATACACAATAATCGGTAACGAGTATAGTAAAGAAGTTATAAAAACATACAACAGAAATTTTTAATATGAAAAAAATAATTTTATCCCTAGTTTTTGTTTTATTCTTTTTTAACCAACAATATTCACAAGTGATTATTAATGGTTACACTAAAACAAGTTCAACATCTTTGGCAACAACCTATGGATATACACAAGGAACTACCATAGACAATTACGTTCTAACTTGTAATGCAACTATTCCACCGAGTCAGTTTAATCTAAATACAAGTACATATAGTTTTTTTAGCATTAATGAGAATGATTTTCCCGCAGAAGTGACCCCTTACATAAGATACGAGTGTGTAAATACAAATTGTATACTTGAAACACAACCAGGTTTTCTAGGTTTATTTGCGGCAAATCAAACATTATTTGCAAATGATTTCCAATTATTATTTATGGATCAACCAATTGATAATACTATTGGAGATTGTGAGTTAATTAATTTTCCAAATGATCCAATTTTTCCATGTAAATACTTTTATAGAAAAGTTTCTGGGGTTTGGGTAGAAATTAATAACAATAATTTTTCTCCAAATAGCATACCAGATTTACAAAATTATTTTGGAAATCTCGATTATAAGTATAGCATAACTTCACCAGATAATTCTACTTACTTTTCAAATGTTATTACATACAACATTAAAAAATGTACTCCATATGTTACTGCTCAGTCAACACCGATAAATAATTTATGCAGTAATGGCGCAATTGGGAACGTTACTTTTAACTTTAATAGACCTATTGAATCTAATGAATACGTAAAAATGACCTATTTTAAAACAGGAAGTGTTGCTCCGTTTAATGTTCAAATAAACTCTTTTGATTCAAACAATAGTTATACATTAAATGGTTTAGAAGCAGGAACGTACAATAATATAACTTTTCAATCCTACTTTAATACCATTCCTGGAACAATAACAACTGGTACAAGTTTCACAATCACCGCCCCACCACCAGTTATTTTCTCTACAACAATTAACGAAAACGTAAAATGTTTTGGAGCATCTACAGGTAAAATCACAGTCACTGCCTCTGGAGGAACTGGTAATTTGAGATACAGTAATGACGCAGGTGCAACTTGGCAAACTAGCAATATATTTACTGGTTTATTTGCAGGAACTTACCCTATTTTAGTAAAAGACATCAATGGCACTGCAGATTGTATAGCTCCTGATGGAGTTCAAAATGTAACTATAACACAACCAACCATAGCATTAACAATAACGCTAGATAGTTATCAAGATGTATATTTAGCAAATACAACAAACCCTTTGCAACAGGGATTTATAAATACAACCGTTACAGGTGGCACAGCACCTTATACTTATGTTTGGAAAAAAAATGGCGTTCCATTTACAAATACAAATAATTCCAATCCAGAGGATTTAGTTGATCTAAACAATCCTACTGGGGTTTATACTTATTCATTAACGGTAACGGATGCCAACCTTTGTACGTTCACTTTAAATCAACAAATTGTATCTCCAGACCCAATAACTGCAACATTTACTGTAAATCAAATTCTATGTTTTGGTGGCACAGGTTCAATTTCTGCCAATGTTACAGGCGGTAATGCTGGAGCCTATACTTATTCTTGGAATAATGCTGCTACAACAGCCACAATCAATACCTTGAGTTTTGGAAGTTATACATTAACAGTAACTGATAGTAAAGGTGTTGTAGTTTCTTTTCCTGCACAAACCATCAATGCTGCGCCATCAGATATTTTTATTGGTGGTGCAACTACAATTGAACAAAATTGTGCGAATGTAAATAGTACCAATGTGATTGATATCAATACCTCAGGAGGAACGGTTACTGGTGCTAATCCATATATGTATCGTTGGTATAACACTTCAAATTTAACAACAATTATTAGTACTTTAGAGGATTTGACTAATGTACCGCCAAGTTCATATACTGTTTTTGTAAAAGACAATAACAATTGTGAGAAAAGTAAAGTTTTTGTAATCAATGCCGCCACTCCAATTGTGGTTACACCTACTATAACAAATATTTTAAATCCAGGAACTAGTACAGGTTCCATAAACATCAACGTAACTGGAGGAACTGGTACATACACTTTTTTGTGGAACAACGGAACTACTTCACAAAATTTGAATAATATTGTTGCAGGCACTTATTCTGTAACCATCAAAGACAGTAACAATTGTGAATTCGTTTCTCCAAATTATATTATAACCTCTCCACCTCCATTTGTTGTTAGTATTACTCAAACAGCATTTATAACTTGTAACGGTGGATCAACTGCTGCATTATCTGTCAATGCTACTGGTGGAACACCAAATTCAACTGCGCCAACCTATACTTATTTTTGGACACATGACGGCTCAACAACAAGTTCAATTTCTGGATTGCCTGCTGGGGTTTATACTGTTCAAATTAGAGATTCAAATAATATATTAAGAACAACATCATTCACCGTTTCTGAACCATCACTTTTGAATGCAACATTTACAAAAACAAATGTTACTTGTAATGGAGCAAATAATGGAACAATAAGTGTAAATCCTTCTGGAGGAACAACTGCATACAGTTATAAATTCACGGGTGAAACCACTTTTACAAATAATAACACTAGAACTGGTTTAGCTCCTGGAACATATAGTTGCCAAGTAAAGGATTTTAATAATTGTACTTTACAAACACCATTAAACAATATTGTCATCACACAACCAAATGCGTTGAACATTTCATCAAACATTACTCCTGTTTCAATTACAGGCGCATCTGATGGGGCAATTAACCTGACATTAACTGGTGGCACCACTACTAATACATCGCCGTTTACCTACTCTTGGACAGGAACAACCAATACAACCAATAACCCTACGGGTCTGCAAGCAGGATTCTACACTGTTACAGTAACCGATAATAATGGTTGCAGTATTTCGGCTACCTATGAAGTTACGCTAATTTTACCTCTAACTGCAACCATAAATCAAACTCAACAAGTTTCCTGTTTTGGTGGTTCAAATGCAAATTTAATAGCCGTTCCAAGTGGCGGAAGACCACCTTATTTCTATTCATGGTCAACCGGAGCAACAATAAATACAATTTCTAATTTATCAACTGGTACATATTCGGTTACCGTAACCGATAGTAATACGCCACAATCAAATTTGACAACAAACTACTTCGTTAGTCAACCTGCTACAGCAATTTCAGCAAGCATCACGGCTCAAACTAATGTTTCTTGTTTCGGAAATAATACAGGAACAGCGACAGTTACTGGATCTGGAGGAACTGGAATCTATACCTATTCTTGGACAAATAGTTCCAACACAATAATTGGCTCTACGTCAACAATTGGCGGATTAATTGCAGGAACGTACTACTGCAAAATAAAAGACGCTAATTTATGTGAAACCACAAAAACAGTAATTATTACGCAACCAAGTGCTGCCTTGACTTCAAATTTAGTTTCAAGTACAAATGTGAACATCAATGGACAAAGTACAGGAGCAATAAATATTAATATATCTGGAGGAACAACTCCATATACTTTTAATTGGAGTAACGGCGCAACATCTCAAAATTTAAGTAACATCCCCGCAGGAACCTATAGTGTAACTGTTACAGATAACAAAGGTTGTACTTCAAGTATAAATTCAATTGTGATTACGCAACCCAATGTACTCTCGTGTTCAATTAGTGAAACAACTTTAAACAGCATTCGATGTAATGGAGACAATACAGGTTCGTTAACGGCAACAACCACTGGTGGAAGTGGCGCTTATGCTTATGTTTGGAAGAAAAACGGAATTCAAGTTGGGATTACAAACCCGATTAATAATTTAACGGCAGGAATTTACGAAGTTACTGTATCCGATAATTTCACAACAACCGTAGTTAGTTATACATTAAATCAGCCAACAGTTTTATCTGGAACATTTACCTCAGTTGCAGCGTCTTGCAATGGTGGTGCAAACGGAAGCATTACAATCAATCCAACTGGAGGAACGCCACCCTATAGTTACAGTTGGTTCAACGGTTCCACAGCACAAACTCAAAATGGTTTTTCTGCAGGAAACTATGTGGTTTCAGTAAAAGATGCGAACAATTGTGATTCTGGATTATTATCAGGAACAATTCAACCAGGAGGCGGTATCAATCTGAATGCAGTTGTTGTAAACGGGGCTTGTAATTCAAATAGTTTCGGTAGTATTTCTTTTGCTCCAAGTCGCTCAAATGGTAGTACCAATGGTTTTAGTATTTCTTGGTCTAACCCATCTTTAACTGGATTTACTCAAAATAATTTATTGCCAGCCACCTATGCTGGTTCCATAACTGATACACTCAATACTTGTGTAATACCATTTAGTTATACGATTGCAGGTGCAACTCCAATTGTAATTAATTTAGGCAACGACATTATACTTTGCAATGGACAATCTGTAGAAATTGATGGAACAAATACTGGAACTGGTTTAAATTATTCTTGGACTTCAACCAACGGGTTTGTTTCAATTAATCCTAAAGTTACTTTAAATTTTGCTGGTACTTATACTTTAACTATCACAACTTCTAGTAATTGTACTTACACTGATAGTATTATAATTACCTCATCTGGACAATCTATTGATTCAAATTATTTAGTAGCCTCTCAGACGTATAAAAACGAAGAAATTATTCTGATAAATGTCAGCGATAAAACCAATACAACCTATTCTTGGGTATTTCCTGCTGCAGCCCAAATAATTTCTCAAAATCAAGATACAGCAATAATTAAATTTGCAAATACAGGAATCTATAACATTGGGTTAAGAGGAATCAACACTGTTGGTTGTGTCATGTACGACTACAACGAATTGGTTGTAGATACAAACGTAAATGGCGTTACAAATAGCAATAACAATATATTAATTAAAAAATTCAATGTTTCGCCAAATCCAATTTTGAGTAATAGTAATTTATTTAATCTTGAGGTTGAATTGGCCTATGAACTTCCATTAATAGTATCAATATATAGTATTTCAGGCGGAGCATTAATCAATGAAATCAGTCTAGCACCAAGTAAGATTCATAATAAACAATATGATTTTTTAACTTTAAGTTCAGGATATTATTATTTAGTTATAAAAACTCCGGGAAGCATTCAAGGTAAGAAAATAATAAAACAATAACAATGAAGTTTAAAATCCAATATATTATTTTCTTTTTGTTCCTTCTATCAAAATCAATAGCGCAAATTGATACTTTAGCTGTGGAACCCGCTGTTTTAGGAAAAGGAAAAGTCATTAATAATAAAATTGCATTAAAATGGAATGTTAATGATCCTTTTTATTGGAAAATATCATTAAAAAGTGGTTATAAAGTGCAACGAACAACTGTTTTGAGAGACGGTCAACCCATAAACAAAGACGAAACGGTTATGCTAAAAGAAGTTTTAAAACCTTTGCCTTTAGAAGAATGGAAACCACTAGTAGTAAAAGACAGTTTAGTTTTAGTAGTGGCTCAAGCTATTTATGGCGAAGATTTTGAAACCACAAAAAAAGAGAAAGGTCTCAATAGCATGATGATTTTGAATAATGAAAACCAACAACGCTATGCTTTTTCGCTAATGGCTGCAGAACAATCTTATTTGGCAACAAAAGCCGCTGGTTGGGGATTAGAGGATGAAACGGCTAAACCAAACGAAAAATATGTCTACACTATAACGTTACTTGGTTTAAAAAAACCAATCCTTCCTGCCACCATTTACATTGGTTTAGACGAAAAAAATGATCCGACACCACCAGTAACTCCCGATGTTATTTTTGGGAATCAAACTGTAATGCTCATTTGGGATTTCAAATCCCAACAATCGTTATTTTCTTCTTACATTTTAGAAAAATCCTCAGACGGAATTAACTACAAAAAAGTTACAGGCGCAGTAATTTATCCCATGGAAAGCAAATCTAGTTATGTTTCTTATTCTGATGCTTTAGAGCAAAATGGTGTGAAATATTATTACCGAATAAAAGGAATTGATGCCTTTGGAATAGTAAGTGAGCCATCAAAAGTAGTATCTGGTGAAGGATTAAACTTTTTAGAATATTCCCCTCAAGTTACTGCAAAAGCAGCATTAGATGATGAAACAGTAAACATAGAATGGACATTTCCACTAGAAGGTGAAACTAAAATATCTGGATTTCATGTTTTACAAGCTCCATCAGAAAGTGGAGATTTTCAAACAGTGAAGCAAGATGTTCCTGTTACTACAAGAAAATTAGTTTTCAAAGCAAAACTGGCCCCTTCAAATTACTTTAAAATCAGAGCTATTGCAAAACAAGGCGGGTACAAAGATTCGTATCCTATGTTAGTGCAACCCATAGATTCTATTCCGCCAATGCCTCCAATTGATTTGGAAGGTGTAATCGATTCTTTGGGAGTTGTGAAACTGAAATGGAAGAAAAATTCAGAACCAGATTTTTATGGTTACAAAGTATTTAGAGGAAACAGCAAAAACGAAGAATTCATACAAATAACGAATAAAGTACTTTTAATCAATCAATTCAAAGATTCTATAAATGCAAAATCTTTGAACAAAAAGGTATTTTATAAATTAATTGCTTTAGATCAAAGATATAACGAATCTCCATTTTCAAAAATATTTGAAATAAAGAAAATAGATAAAATTCCACCCTCATCACCAATAATTTCAGACTACCTATTAGAAAATGACAAAGTTGTAATAAAGTTCAAACAAAGCCAATCGGAAGATGTTCAGAAACATATTTTATACAAACGAAAAGAAAGTGAAAAAGACTGGAAAGTTGTATTTGAAACGTCTGATAAAAAAACAGATAGTTATGATGATAAAGATTTAGATGGAAAAAGTATTTACTATTATACCATCGTTGCTCGAGACGATTCGGGCAACGAAAGTGAACCCTCTGAACCTCTAACAATAGATCCTATTCCCGTTTTAACGAAACCTGCAATAAAAAACTTTACTTCAATTGTCGATATCAATTCAAAATCAATAGAACTGTACTGGAGTACAAAAGAAAAAGATATTGTTGAATATCAACTCTATAAAAAGAAAAAAGAAAATGGTTACATTTTATACAAGATTTTTCAACCAGTAAAGAAAAACTTTTTTATTGACTCTAATATAAAAGTCGGAAATACCTACTATTATTCAATTAGAGCCATTTATCAAGATGGAACAATGAGTCAATTTAAAGAAGTTATAGCCGTTTATTAAAATAAAATGAAAAAATACAAATACCTTTTACTTTTTTGCTTTACAGTATTTCTTGGTTGTTTAAAAGAAGAATTATTGGAATCAAAAGCCGATTTTTCCTTTTCTGAAACTACAATTCCGAATGGTAAAAAAATTACATTTCTAAACCTGTCAACCAATGCAGATCAATTTACTTGGACTTTTGAAAATGGAGCTCCAGCAAATTCAAACAAATTTAATCCAGGAGATGTAATTTTCACGACACCTGGAATCCATAAAGTAAAACTAATCGTTAATAATAAAGATGGATCTAAATCAGAAATTGAAAAGGAAATTAATGTTACTACAACTGCTTCGACTGATTTTAGTTACGAAATTTTAATCAATAATTATGCTCCTGCCGAAGTTCGATTAACGAATTTATCACAAAATGTAACTCAAAATACCTGGACGTTCAATACAGGAATTCCTGCAACTTCAAACTTGCAAAATCCAACGAATGTTTTTTTTAATTCGCCTGGGCAACAAAGCATCACGTTACAAACCAATCAAGGTCAAAAAGTAATCACTTTTGATGTTTTACCAGCTTTGAATGTTGATTTCAATATTGTTGTACCGCCAATAGATGATGATTACAAAGCACCAATGAAAATTAAAATACTAAACACTACTATTAGTGCTACTTCCTATCAATGGGAAGTAATTGGAGCAACACTAAGCACATCGACCACTCAAAATCCAGAGTTTTTATTTACAACTGCAGGAACGTATCAAGTAAAACTTATTGCAACCAATGGAAAACAGACTTTGTCTTTAATTAAAAATATTACGGTACTGCCCTACTCTAATTTGAGTATTCAAAACGATGTTAAATTTGGAATTAATACAGCACATGCTACATTAGGATCTTTTTATTCTACTTTAAATAAAGTAATTTATAGAAACTCAGATGTGAATGCTACAAACGGAAGCGCCATTGATTTAGTGTTTTTTGGATTAAACAATACTTTTAGTAATAATGTGTTTATTTCACCAAATACGGTCAATACCTATGGTTTTCAAAATATTCCAAATGCGACAAATACAAACTATACAAACAAACAAGAATTGTGCGGTTGTTCCACAATTACTGCATCACAATTTGATGCTATGACTGAGGATTCTTTATTACAAAACTATACAATTGTTGCGCAAAATAGCAATTTCAACAATACAGTATTACCCAGAATTATTCCGTTTATTACGCAAGATGGCAGAAAAGGCTTGATCAAAATTAAATCCTACACTGACAATGGTCAAAATTCCTTTATTATGACCGACATAAAAGTTCAAAAACATTAATTGGTATACATTGAAATTAAAATTACACCATTTTTTATATAATTATACAAACAAAACTTCGGTAGTTACTTTTTGGTTACTATTTTGCTGTTTTTTATCGAATGCGCAATCTCTAGATTTTGATTCCTTTAGAGGAAACCCATTTAAAATTGGAGGAAGTATTTCTGCAAACTCCACTTTTTTTCAATCGAATCGAAATGCAAGAGATCCTTTTGTGTATAATTTCATGGGGAATATAAACATTTCATTTTATTCGTTCTCCATGCCCATTTCCTATAATTTTACCAATTTAGGAGGAAAGTTAGATTATCAAATTCCGTTTAATTTCAATCGATTAAGCGTGAGCCCAAAATACAAATGGGTAACAGCTCATATTGGTGATGTGAGCATGACGTTCTCGCCCTATTCTCTTGCGGGACATCAGTTTACAGGAGCAGGAATTGAATTGTCACCAAACTCACCAATCAAATTCTCAGCCATGTATGGTCGTTTTTTGAAAGCAGTGGAAGACGATGGCAACCCAAATTCTATTCCTTCTTTTGAACGATGGGGTTATGGATCAAAAATTGACTTCATGAAATCGAAATACAAAATTGGAGTAGTTGGTTTTTATGCCAAAGATTTGGTAGGTTCTTTAACCCGAATTCCTATAACTAAAGAAATAACGCCAAAAGAAAATTTAGTTGTTGGAGTAACTTTTGAAAGCCAAATCAACACAGATTTGAAATTATATGCCGATTATTCCAATTCCTCAGTTGTCCAAAACACGATCGCTGAAGGAACAGGTCAAAAAAACGGATTGTCATCTTTATTTATTAAAGGAAATTCCTCATTACAAAACTTTAATGCGCTAAAAGTAGGTTTTGATTTTAAATTAAAAAAAACAACTTTAGGAGCAAGTTTTGAACGAGTAGATCCAAATTACCAAACACTTGGCGCCTATTTTTTTGCAAATGATTTGCAAAATATTATGATAAACACTTCAAGACCTCTATTTCACGACAAAATAAACATGACACTGAATTTAGGGATTCAAAAGGATAATTTAGACAACAAAAAAGCTCAAACCACAAATAGATTAATCGGCAGTTTAAATTTGAATGCTAAATTTTCTGAAAACCTTACTTCATCCATTAGTTTGACAAATCAAACTACTTCAACAAATGTAAATCCAGATCAGTTTTTGCAAATCAATCAAGTCAATCCAGAATTGAATGCTGTAACTCAAATTAATTATCGACAATTATCGCAAAGTGTTACAATTAATACTAATTACAATATCAAAGCCACCAAAACCTCTAAAAGAAACCTCATGATTAATTATGCTTTCAATCAAGTGGCAAATGAGCAAGGCGGAATTATTAGACTTGGTCAATTGTCTTCTTTTCATAATGTGAGTACGGCCTATTCTCATCAATTTCTTAAATCAAAATGGGCATTGAATTCTTCAGCAAATTTAACCTACAGTACCATTGGTATTCAAAACACAACCACATTTGGACCAGTCGTAGGAATTAACAAAAAATTCTTAAAAGACAAACTTACCACACAATTTAGCACTGCATTTAACACAAGTATTAATAAGGTTTCATCTACTAAAAATTTCAATTTCAGACTGACTTCAAGTTATAAATTATTCGAATCGCACAACTTTAATTTTATGGCTTCGCAAATTCTCAGCAACAGTACTACAACATCAAGCATACCAAAACCATCATTAAACGAATTGACGGTAACTTTTGGTTATAACTATAATTTTGCGGGTTTAAAAAAGAAAGAAACCGAGAAAAAAACAATTGCTTCTTTAGAAAAAGAAAAAATTGATGTTAATCTAAATCAACAAAAAATGGAAGCCGATTCGTATACCATAAAAAATACTCTAACAAAAATTATGGATACTTTAAAGATCAAAAACACACCAGTTTTTGAAACTAAAATAAAAAGCCAGAAAGACAATATTTTAGTAGTAATAAGTAAATTTGATACCGAAAAAGACGAAAAAATTAAAGCCAAAACCGAAGCCATTTTAAAAACTGAATTACAGACTTTTGATAACGACATAAAAACGTATGGTAACTTTTTGAATAGTTACAAATTTTTAACCACTGAAGCTTTTAAAAAATTAAATACTGACACCAAAGAAAAAGCCGTTTTTAGCAAACGCTATTTCATTAATAAATATAAATTAGATATCAATCCTAAAGGAGATACAAACTTTGACGATATTGCACTAATTGAAAATCAAATACAGGCTAAAAATTTAAAAATTGCAAAAAAAGATGTATTTGCTTTAGCCCAGTTCAATTTATTGTTTGAGTTGCAAGAAAAAGGAAATACAATTCCAGAATTAATAGAAAAACTCGAAATTGAAAATCAAGAAAAAGAAAATTATTACAAAATATTTCTCGTAGAAAAAAAACTTGAGAAGTACATTGACGAACTAGAAGTTAAATTATTAGATACCTACATTAAACAATACCTAGTAAAGTTTAAAGAAAATATAAAATAATGACATTCAAAATAGTAGACCTAACAGGTTTTAAAAAGCTGTTAGGTCTGAATTCAATATTAAAAAAATATAATCCTAAAAGATTATTTTAAAAATAAAAACATGAGTAAAAAAAATCTACACTTTAGTTTAATTGCTTTTTTAGTTAGCTTTTTTGTCAATGCACAAATTTTTCCTGTGCAAATCAACAGCAATGTAGTTCCACCATATTTACCTACTGTTTCAAGTTATGCTACAACAACCAATCAAAAGTATTTTGTAAATATTTTTACCGCAGATTTAAGTGTCGTTAACAGACCTGCAACGCTAAAATTGTATATTGAAGGAAATGGCATTCAAGCGCAATCAACACCAGTTGTAAACGGGGCGGCACCAATTTATTTGAATGGAGGCGAAACCATAAACCTCACTAATATTGATTTAGCACCCTACTTTCAGATTCAAAATCTACAAGGAATTAACCCTGTGCAATATGCCAATAATCTTCCGCAAGGGAATTATAATTATTGCATAGAAGTTTATGATGCGCTAACCAATCAAAAAATTTCGCAAAAATCGTGTACATTTTACTATTTTTTGTACAACGAACCCCCTTTATTGAATTTACCAAACAATCATGAAGTACAATTTTTTCAAAATCCACAAAATCTAGTTTTTACTTGGACACCAAGGCATATTAATGCTACCAATATTGAATATCAATTCGCGCTTGTGGAACTCATTGATAGTGTAGCTCCAAGCAATTATGCCTTTGCCGTTGGCGCACCATTGTACCAAACCACAACAAGCAACACGATACTACTTTATGGTCCTACTGAACCACAAATGATAGCAGGTAGAAAATATGCTTGGCGGGTAAAAGCAGTAAATCAACCCGGTTTTGGCGAAGATGCGCTTTTCAATAACAATGGATTTTCTGAAATTTATGATTTTATTTATGCGGGAAATTGTGTCGCACCCACCATTTTGGAATTCATTCCACTTTCATCAACACAAGCAAAAATTACATGGCAACCCAATCCAGACCATTTGGGTTACAAAGTAGAATACCGCAAAGTGAATACCCCAAACTGGTTTGAAGCAGCAAACTTTAACAATGAAGCCAAATTATTTGGTTTAGAACCTTCGGCGACCTATGAGTTTCGTGTAGGCGCACAGTGCATTGGTAATCAAATCACCTACTCGCCTATTAATCAGTTTACTCAACCTGCGGGCAATGTCGTAACTCTAAACTGTGGATTAATGCCCACTGTGGATCTCAGCAATCAAGTGCTTTACACAGCAACAATGCCAGATAATCAAGTATTTCAGGCTGGCGATTTCCCCATTCACGTAACTGAAGTTTCTGGAACAACAACCTACACTGGCAAAGGCTGGACAAGTCTGCCCTATTTTTCTTTTGTGAGAATTGAAGTTGAATTCAAAGACATCAAAGTCAATACCGGAATGTCTTTAGTCGACGGAGTGATAAAAGCAACTTACGATCCTACTTGGGCAAACATAGTTAATGTTAATGGAATTTATGATTTAATTGAAGATCTCGGTGATGCCTTTTCACCAGATACCGATGAGCACAGTTATCAAGTCAATTTTGTTATCCCAAATGCCAGTAGTATAACCGTTACAGATACTACTATTGTTGTAAATGGGTCTGGAGATCAAACTATTACTATTGACCGAGATTTAGGCGAAAGCGTCATCATCAGAGATGCCAACGGAAACGTTTATGGCGTTGGACCAACTGCCAATAGTGCTGTGCTTTTGCAAACAGGCGCTGGACTCATCACAAGCAGCAACACCACAGGAGTAAACAGCAGTGGTGCAGCAACTGCCTTTGATAATACTAAAGCCAAAGTAACTTTTAAACGAAGTGCAACAAGCAAATTTGCAGATGACCAAAGACCGCTAGAACTCAATATTAGCACAAAAATACTCGAAAAATACAAAAAAATAAACGGCTACAACTACTATTACAAAGGCGTTGAAAACGATGGCAAAGCCACCCGAAGTACTGAATTTATAGCAGCAGAAATCGAAATTTTAGACCCAACGCTCACGATAGATAAAATTGAGTTTAACATCAAAGGAGCCGCACCAACAAAAGTGGGTACGCCAACAACTGCAGGAAACAAAACTATAATCACGCTCGAAGTTCCTGTTTTTGAAACTGTAAAAGAACTGGAGTTATTAGCAATAATCAAAGGAGCCACTTCAACACAAAAAAATGTGGTCGTTGGTGCTGCCATGATAGTTCCAATAAAAATACTACCTGTTGTGAACGTTACTATAGTACCTGTAAATGGTGCGACAATTCCAGCAAACATTAACACCAGTTTACAAGACATTTACAAAGGTGTTGGTGTAACGTTTAATACTACTGTAGCAGCGAATTACACTAGCACTATTACTACTTTGCAATGTGGCGACAGTGGTTTCATGGCAAATTACACCACAGAGCAAAACACCTTTATTGGTAAATACACCGCGCTTCATCCCGCCGATGCTAAACAGTACTATGTGTTTGTGATGAACAACATTACGCCAAGCAGATCCATTAATGGCTTTATGCCACTGCACCGCCAAATGGGTTTCATTTTCCCAAGCCAAACCAGCCAAACAGCAACCTCAGAAATTAAAACAGGTAATGACATTACTACCACAATAGCTCACGAAATTGGGCATGGTATTTTTGAACTCGAACACCCTTGGGAAGATTTCAACTACCCAAAAACTACCCCAGCAACCAATTGGTTAATGGATTATGCACTAGGTACAAAACTGCCTTATACACATTGGCAAAAAATGAGTCATCCGAGATTTGGGTTGTATGTTTTTCAGAGTGATGCGAGTGGGGAGCATGCCGTTGATAATTATATTGTAACTGAAAACGATGCTTTCTTTTTAGCACCTAATGGAAGACCAATACAATTGCCAAAAGGGTCAAGAATATTTACTATTTGTGTAGATAACACTAGAATTTCTAATCAGTATTTGTTAAGTTTTGGTATTTTAACTTCTGGGACTTGGAAATATTATTCTTTTAGTAAAAACGAAACCTTTACAAAATTTAATGGTTATTTTCAAGTTAATACAAGTCAAACAATTCAAATTGAAAGCTGGGTAAAGGATGGGAATAACAATAGAATAGAATATAAGTTTAGTAATTTGGCTAAAAATCAACTCAAAAATAAAACTCAAAAAATTGTTTTTATAAAATGTAGAGATAAATTAAATACAGTTGATTTGAATTTTGATACTAGTTTAGAACACTACTATTATTTTTATGAAAAAGATAGAGTTTTTGGAAATGTAAATTACAATGACGTAAGCGATTCTATTTTAACTTGGAATGCTGAATCTAGTATGGGACTTACTGAATGGGACAAAAGTAATCTTTTCCCAGGAAATAGTTGTAATCCTTCTCCAAGCGAAACAAACTCTCAGTCATCTACTTCTCAATATACCTATATAGAATATAAAAATAATGGAGAATCAATCAATTTATCTTCAAGCACAAAAACAACTTTTGATAAGTTTTTTAATGCTTTTTCACAAGTTTTTGGAAAGGAAATAAAACTTATTGTTTACGCTCAAGGTTCATCTAAAAAGGCAGAGGCTGATGCAGCCTATGCTCAACAAATTAGTCAAAATAAATCTGCAATCGAAATTGAAGTGAACCCCGCAGGTTCAATAACAAAAGCAGTTTTCAATATTGATTCATTTATTGGAGTTGGAAATACATGTATTGCAAATGTTGTAAACACCAAAATGATTGCTAAAATACAAAGTGACCCGACTATTGTATTGAATGGGCTAGATTTGATCTATAAAATTTATTATTCATTACAAGCATCTGTGGAGTGTTTGCTTGGAGAACAAGCCAATCAAAATAGTTATGTGGCTGGTTTCCTTTACGAATTTTTACAAACTTTAGATATTCCGCAACTTTTAATAGGTCTTAAAGATATAGGATTTAGTATTGCTCAATATTATATTATTGATTCCCCAATTGGACTTTTTCAACAATTTAAAAATATAATAGTTGTTGCAAAAAAAATAGCATCAAACGAAACTGTTACACAACAAGAATTGATAACTGCTTTAATAAATCCAGCTGCAATTACAATGTTTGAAAAGGCAAAGACAACAGCACAAGGTTTGTACGGTGTTTTTATCACTAACGGAAACCCTTGGAGATATGGTCGATTAACTATGATGGTTGTTCCACTAGTATTGACTGTGGGCGAATATGGCGCTGTAATTGCTGCCAGGCTAGGTATTGAAGCAACACAATTTGCTAAAATTTGTAATACATTAAATAAAGTAACAAATTTAGGTTTTGAAGTTGTAGCAATTGGAGCAAGTAAAATATTGAAACCATTTGCAAAAGGTACATCAATTGTTGAAAAAGTAGATAATATAGTACCAAATAATTTAGATGAAGTTGTTGCTTTATCAGATAATGCAGTAACTACTGAAACTATCATTGCCAATGTTGTTGAAGATGCTGAGCAAATGAGCAGAAGAGCAGTAGTATTGGGTACTGACGATGTTACCAAAGTACAACAATATCTCAGTGCAATTAACAATGTAGGAGATAAAGTATATGTAGTTGTTCATGGCAGTGGAGAAACATTTAGTATTGTAAGAAACGGACTGCCAGACCTCGTAATGGATCATCGTGCACTAGCATCTTGGTTAACAAAAAAAGGTTTGCAAAACAAAAATATTGTATTACTTTCGTGTAGTGATTTGAGTACTGCACAAAATTTAGCAAATAAACTTGGTGGTACAAGCAAAGTCACCGCTTGGGAAGGTGCAGTTTCTGTTTTTGAAAATGGTACAATAAAAGGTGAAGGTGTTTGCAAGGAATTTTCACCAAACAATGTAAATCGTGTTGTTCCTGATGTTGAAATTCCGAAAGGAACAAATGCTGGAGAGACTGGGAATAAGGTTAAGTTGGGGCTACAAGGTGCGGGGAGTGCGTTTAAATCTATAGATGAGATTCTTTTGCAATTCAATTCCTTTATCGGGAACAAGGGATTGAAGCACATATTTAGAGGAGAGATTAATTCTGTTGGAAATGCCGTTGGAGTGCATCATATTTCTGCTATTAATGCAGGAACGGCTCGAATTGTACCAAATTCTATTGAACAAATTACAAATGGCTTTTATAAAGCATCAGTAGAAGTACTTGATAATAGCGGTAATTGGATTACTAAAGCAGATAAATCAACATTTTTTCCTGATACATGGGATGAAGTTAGAGTAATGCAAGAGATTCAATCTGCTAAGAATACTATGATTGGAAATCCAATAACAAACACATCTACTAAACTAGAATATTTCGGTATGTCAACAAGTCAAAATAGAATTAAAATTATTATTGATCCTAGATATGGAAATAGCCCTGGGAATATTTTAACAGCTTGGTTTGAGTAATTATTTTAGAAAATATGATTAAGTATTATTTTTTATTAGAATTTAGTTGGGATAAAAAATCTGGATTTAATCCAAATGGTATTCCTAGAGTGAAATTTCTACCCAATTTTGAAGAAACAAATAAGTACGGTCAGGTTAGTTATGTGATTTTAGAATCATTTTTTATTTCAAACGCTAAATTATTTGATATTAAATTTCTTGATGTCCTAATAAATAATATAGAAAATATAATTGATGGTTTAAAAGAATCTATAATAGTATACTGTGAAACAGAATCATTAGAAGTTACAAAAGAATTTACAAGACCTATAGATAATTTAGATATCCATGGTACAAATTTAACCTTATATGGGTCAAATAGTTGGAATATTTCAACTCCAAAAGTACTTCAATACATTCCAACAACTGAAATACTTCAATTGTTTAAGGATTGGAGACAATTTTTAGAAAAACAAAAAAGTGTTTCACTCATATGACCCCCCAACTAGTCCGACCTTTAGGTACTACTGGCGCTAGTGCGAGCGTCACGTTCGTACCAAAAATATCAAGCAAATACAAATCCTAAAAAAATTATACCTTTATTTTTATATTTGTAATGTAAGATAAAGTCAATTAATTCTAATAGGAGCCGTAAGTATAAATTTCATGAAAAAATGGGTGCCTATTTCATTAGTTTCGCTACTGTGAATTGGATAGATGTTTTTACTCGTGATGTTTATTTTGCTACATTTATAGAATCATTAGACCATTGTAGAAAAAATAAAGGAATGGAAATTTATGGATATTGCATTATGTATAGCCATGTACATTTAATTTTTCGGTCTGCTGTAGGAGATCCATCTGGCTTAGTTAGAGATTTAAAAAGTTATACTTCGAGAAAATTATTAAAAACAATAGAGGATAACCTTCAAGAAAGTAGAAAAGAATGGATGCTTTGGATGTTTGAAAGAGCGGGTAAAAAAAATAATAATGTAAAACATAGGCAATTTTGGCAACAAAATAACCAACCAATAGAAATTTGGTCACTGAAAGTTTTTGAACAAAAGTTAGATTATATACATAACAATCCTGTCGAATCGAGTTTTATTACAGACCCAATTGATTAGAAATATAGTAGTGCAAGAAACTATGGAAATAATGATCAAATAATACTTGAAATTGATATTAATTAATATGGTATTTACTGAATACGCGGGTGCGAGCGTGACGCTCGCACTAGCGTGGGATTATGTGAATTCTAGTGCAAGTAACTATACAACAGGAACACGAACTATAAAAGTTGAATTAGTAGAAAACCCAATAGTTAGTCAATTGGCTTCCCAAAGCTGAATTTTGTTTCCCTCACCATCTAAAATATGAACAAACTTCCCATAATCATACGTTTCAACTTCATCAACAATAGTAACACCTTCTTTTTTTAGTTCAATTACTAGACTTTCAATGTTCTCCACACGATAATTAATCATAAAATCTTGTTTTGAAGGCTCAAAATATTTTGTACTTTCTGGAAATGGTGTCCATTGGGTTTGCGCTTTTGTTTTGCTATTTTCGTTTTCATACCATTCAAAAGTTGCTCCATAAGGATTTGTATCTAAGCCAAGATGTTTTTGATACCATTCCGTTGTTGCTTTCGGGTTTTTGCATTTGAAAAATATACCGCCAATTCCTGTTACTCTTTTCATTTTATTATTGCTTTTCTGGGTTGTAATTGTGTTAAATGCAAAACCTAAACAAAAAGTTACTGCAAGTATCGAAAATATTAAAATTCTTTTTATCATTTTTCTTCCTCAAAATTATCAAAATAAGTAAAATCTTTGGTAATCATTCCGTTTTCTATTGTGAAAATAGTGCATATTGGTAATTCGAATTTTGAATTATCTGGTGCAGTGCCACTTGAAACAAATTCTACAATGATATGATTTTCTCCCGAAGGATAAGTTTTAATAACTTTATCTTTCAAATCTGGAAAAATTTTGTTTAGTTCAGAATACTTTTCAATAATTTCTTTTCTAGTTTGTTTTACAATTCCTTTACCTAAAGTTGGGTCTTTAAATTCAGAATTTTCACTATACATATTTGTCATTTTCTCCCAATCGTGATTATTGAAATGTTTGAAATAGGTTTCCACTAACTTTTGATTATTAGATGTTTCCATATCTTTTTCTTTAATTTTATTGCATGAAAATAATACTATGATTAAAATGACATATAATTTTTTCATAATCTATTGATTTTAATACTTCAAAAATAAACAACTTTCTAAATTTAAAAATTGTCCTATGGCAAAAAATTAAAGTTTATTAATTTCTTTTCGAATTCGGCTTAATGAAGAATTGGTAACACCTAAATAGGTTGCAACACATTTGAGCGGTGCTTGCAAAATAACTTGAGGTTTGTTTTTTATTAAGGTTTGGTATCTATCGGTTGCGCTGTCAGTAATTATAGTAACCGAGCGTTGTTTGAAATTAAACAATTCGTTCGACATCCAAGCACGTCCCCATTCGCTAAAATTGGGAATCGAATGATAAAGTTGCTGGAAAACATCAAAATCTATTTTCCAACAAACGCAATCGCATAAAGTTTCAATGTTTTCTTTAGTTTTTATGCGCTGAAACAATGATGAAACTTCGATTACAATTTCATCATTCGAAAAAAAGTTGGTCGTAATATCGTTTCCATTAAAATCATATACAAACGAACGCATCAAACCACTTTCTAAAATTAAATAACTATTAGTTACTTCTTCTTGTTTGAGAAAAAAATCTCCTTTTTTGAATTCAATTTTATGATGCGATTTCAAAATAAGAGCCAATTCTTCATCTGTAAAAGGATAAATTTTGTAAATGTTTTCTAAAGATTGCGTATTCATAATAAGTTAATTTTCTTTCTTAAACGCATTTGGCGAAACTCCAAACGCACTTTTAAACGATTTACTAAAACTAAAAACATCGGCAAAGCCGACCAAAAATGCCGTTTCTTGCACCGAATGATTGTCTAATAACAAGATTTTAGAAAAGGTCAATCTTTGAGAAATAATGTATTGATAGGGCGAAAGCGAAAATACTTTTTTAAATAGTCTGATAAAATGATATTCTGATAAACCTATGGTTTTTGACAATGTTTCGATGTCTATTTTTTCAAGAAAATGGTTGTCTAAATAATTTTTGGCATCCCAAACCAAATGAAAAAGTCGGTTGTTGGTTTCTGATTTTACTGCATTCAATTGTATCAAATGTTGTTGCAACTGGCTTTGGTCTTTTATAACACATTCTGCCAAGGAATAAAAAATATCCGAATGCAATTGATTTTCGGAAAGCATTAAATCATCAAAATGGAGTGCTAATTGATGGAGTTTTTTACCTAAAGTTGAATTTTGAGCGTTGTATTTATTGACAAACAATTGATCTGAAAACAGAAATTTTTCTAGTGATTGATTTTCGACACAATTAAAATCAACAACTTCTTTGATTATTTTTTCAGAAATATCGATACACAAACCTTTAGAAGGAATTTTTGAGTCAATTAAAACTGTCGATTCTGTAGACGTATTTCCAATGACAAATTCGTTTTCGCGAAGTACAAATTTTTTATTGTTTACTACATACGTTTCTTCGCCCGAAACCACAAACTTTGCCGAAAAACCTCTAAACTTTATATCACAATCCATTTCTTGCACTTTCGAAACACGAAAAGCATTGCCTTGATTGTCGTTTAGTATGGTTTTATTAACTAGCATTTTATATTATCAGATTGTAAATTTAAAAAATAAATTGGTTTTCAAATAAAATATAATCTAAATAGTATCTTTGCCCAAACACACAACACATGACCTTTTTCTCGTCTGATTTTAAATTAGGAATTCTTGGTGGCGGACAACTCGGCAAAATGCTTTTGGCAGAAACCCGAAAATTTGACATTCAAACTTATGTTTTAGATCCAAGTGATGATGCACCTTGCAGAATTTCGTGCAACAAATTTTTTCAAGGAAGTTTAACAGATTTTGAAACCGTTTATAATTTCGGGAAACAAGTCGATATTTTAACTTTCGAAATCGAATTGGTCAATCTCGAAGCATTAGAAAAACTCGAAAATGAAGGATTAAAAGTATTTCCGTCTCCAAAAACATTACGATTAATTCAGAATAAAGGCATTCAAAAAGAATTTTATTTGAAAAATGGAATCCCTACATCCAAATTTAAAAAATTTGATAATCTGGAGAATCTGAAATCTGAAATCTATAATCTTAATTTTCCTTTCGTCTGGAAATGTACCGAATTTGGATATGATGGAAATGGTGTAAAAGTTGTTAGAAACATTGATGATTTTGAAAATTTACCTAATGTAGAATGTATTGCAGAGGAAATGATTGACTTCAAAAATGAATTGGCTGTAATTGTAGTCCGAAATCCATCAGGAGAAATCAGAAATTATCCTGTTGTAGAAATGGAATTTCATCCCGAAGCCAATCAAGTCGAATATGTAATTTGTCCTGCAAGAATTGACGAAAAAGTGGCGCAAAAAGCAATCGAAATTGCATTACAGGTTTCTTCAACATTCAATCATGTTGGATTATTGGCAGTAGAAATGTTTCAAACTCAAGATGACGAAATTTTGGTTAACGAAGTGGCGCCAAGACCACACAACTCAGGACATCACACAATTGAAGCCAGTTATACATCCCAATTCGAAAATCATTTGCGAGCCATTTTGAATCTTCCATTAGGAAATTGCGATAGCAAAGTTGCAGGAATTATGGTAAATTTGGTGGGTGAAGAAGGTTTTTCTGGACAAGTAGTTTACGAAAACATCTCCAACATAATGGCTATTGAAGGCGTAACTCCACATATTTATGGAAAAAAAGAAACACGCCCTTTCAGAAAAATGGGTCACGTTACGATTGTGAATGAAAATATGATAGAAGCAAGAAAAATTGCGGAAGAAGTGAAAAACTCCATTCGTGTTATAAGTGAAGTAAAATAAACACAAATTTCACAAATTATCACAAATTGAGTTCGTGAAAATTCGTGAAATTCGTGTTAAATAAATAATAAGTATGAAAGTAGCCATCATAATGGGAAGCATTTCCGATATGTCCGTAATGCATGAAGCCATCGATATTCTAAAAGGATTTGACATCGAAACCGAAGTTGATATCGTTTCGGCACATAGAACACCCGAAAAACTATACGATTTTAGTAAAAATGCACATTCACGAGGAATTTCAGT
>JANPDC010000071.1:0-1508 GCA_031431275.1 Bacteroidota bacterium | reverse complement strand
TGCATTTGGATTAGCAAAGGCTAAACCATCGCCATAGATGCTAATTTTCATGACTTCAACGCCTGAGGCATCTGAAGTTACAAAAGCATAAATATTAGAAGAAATATGCTTTATCCGTTCTGATAAAGATAAGTTTACTCTTATCGTATTTGGCGTGCATTCTGTACATTTTGAGCCTTGGTTAGGTCCTTTATAAATGTGATTACCTTCTATACTATTATTTTTCATGTTTGGAAAAATCATTCCAAGTTCAGACAGAGTACTGGTTTTAACAATTCCATTTTCGATATACTCATATTGACCAATGAGTAAATCATTATATTCATTACCAGTATGTGCCATAATGACTTTTTGGATTACAAATTTCAATGATGTGTTGCCGTTGGTAAATTTCCATGTGCCTACAAAAGGGTCTAAATAATTATTTACATCTTTATAATAGGTTCCTGCGCCATGTTGACCTCTGGTTTGAATGGGAACAATCGGACTTTGAGCCTTGCAATTCAAAAATTGTATTCCTAAAATTAATATGATTATTGTTTTTTTCATGATTTTTTATTTTTTATTGTGGACAAGGTGTTTTTACTAAAGGTTGATTTGCAAATTCGGGTAGACTAACATTTGACCAGCCAGTGGCTGTTTTCTGGAACAATAAAACCCCAGCCTCTTTTGTAGCCTCAAGAAAACCTCTTTTTTTATCATTGCCAACTCCTGATTTTTCGGTGATTTTTGTATTAAAATTATAATTAATTACTTTTTCTTTTTTTTCATAGTCGTAATCTATGTAATCAGGATTATTCAATTCATCTCGTAGAAATTGATTTAAAAAAGACACATTTTCAATTTTTATGGCATAAATCGAACCATTTTCGTTTTGGAGCATAAAAACAGCATCTTCTTTGTAGGCTGGTAGAGTTTTTACATGGTAATTAAATAAAATAGCAATATCGCTCCAAGAAAAGATATCTTCTTGACCGTCTGTATGGGTGTGAACACCACCATAAATATATGGACTATCCATCGGCATTTGTATTGAGGACTCTTGTGCAGTAGGTAGCACAGGAAGGTTAACATATCCAACACTTGCCACTGGCGAGACTTGAAAACTGTAGCCGTTTTCTTGACCTTGCAAACTACTGCTAAATGTAGAAGTTAAATAGTCAAATGCAGGTTGTATATTCCCTTTTGTGGGGTCAGATATTTTTTTGAGCGAACTGCAAGGTGTTGGAACTAGATTAACCACTGGCGTTGTTGTAACTCCTGTTCCATTACCTTGAGTATTGGTTCCACCATAGCCTGTTATTCCCCCATTTGAATGATTTGAACCTGGACCTTCTGGACCTGCTATAAATGTACAAAACATTCCTGTGGTTACTCTTGTACCACCCGTTGTTCCTGAACCATTATTCAAATCTACCATGTAATGATATTCTATTGGGCTAACTTCAAAAGTTTCAACACACACCGATATCATTCTATTGGTTTGCATATCGACTTGATTGTAACTC
>JANPDC010000070.1:0-3099 GCA_031431275.1 Bacteroidota bacterium | reverse complement strand
GAACCAATCAAAAACCAAAGAATGTATCGTTGCGAATTCGGAACAACAATCGCTGCTACTAAAAGTGGTCCAAGAGCTGTGCCCAAATTTCCTCCAACCTGAAAAATAGATTGTGCCAAACCTCGTTTTCCACCAGATGCCATGTTTGAAATTCGGGCAGATTCTGGATGAAAAATCGCAGATCCAAATCCTATGAGCATAACCGAAACAATAATCCAAGGTAATGTATTGGCATATGAAAGCGAAATGATTCCAAACGACGAAAAAATCATTCCATAAACTTGCGAAAAAGGCTGAGGATATTTATCAGTATAATAACCCACGAACGGCTGAAATATGGATGCTGTGAGTTGAAATGAAAAAGTTATCAATCCAATTTCTGTAAACGATAACCCATAATTCTGTTTTAGAATTGGATAAACTGATGGAATTATAGATTGAATTAAATCATTCAGTAAATGCGCAAAACTAATCGAAAAAAGTATAGAATATATTGTTTTCTGAACTAAATCTTGGGATTTTGTGGTTTCTTGCATTAGTTTAATTTGTGTGGCAAAATTAGTATTTAAACACAAAGTTGACAAATTTAATTTTACTAATTTCAAAACAAAAAAAGGTTTAACTTTGCAAAAAAATATAATACAAAAAAAATGACAAAAATTTTAAAAGTTTCCCTTTTACTTATTTTCATTAACCTATTTACTTCTTGTTTTGTAGGTTTATCATCAAATTCACATTTTACTTATCTGAATGAACAAAAAAAGGAATTGTATTTAAAAAATGAAGAAAACGAAAAAATTAACAAAATAACAAAACCTGAAATAACAAAAGAACAAATTGATGCTGTTTTACTTTTTGTTGAAGGTGAAAAGGTGAATTTTGAATTCGAGAAAGTTGGACTAATTGAAATCCAAGGTGCAGAAAACTCGTATGAAGAGGATTTAATTTATGATATCAAAAAAGAAGCGGTTCGAAGAGATTGTGATGCAATTATAAATTTCAGTAAAAATTACACCAATCGTGAGAGTGGTATTTTATTTAGCAAAGAACCACTAAAAAGTTATTCGTCTAAAACCTTTGGAGGAATTGCGGTAAAAATCATCAAGAAAATATAATTATGAGCAAAATTTTAATCATCGAGGACGAAGCCGCAATTCGACGCGTATTAACAAAAATATTATCAGAAGAAAGCGTAACCTACCAAGTAGACGATGCCGAAGATGGTTTGCAAGGTCTCGAGAAAATCAAAAATAACGATTATGATTTGGTAGTTTGTGATATTAAAATGCCAAAAATGGACGGAATCGAATTACTAGAAGCCGTCAAGAAAATAAAACCCGAAATACCCATGGTCATGATTTCTGGTCATGGTGACATGGAAACTGCAATACATTCCATGAAATTGGGAGCTTTTGATTATATTTCAAAGCCACCAGATTTGAATAGGTTGTTGAACACCGTTAGAAATGCTTTAGACCGAAAACAACTCATCGTAGAAAATAAAATTCTAAAGAAAAAAGTCAATAAAAATTACGAAATGATTGGTGAAAGCGAAGCCATCAATCATATAAAACTAATGGTTGATAAAGTTGCATTAACCGAAGCCAGAGTGCTCATAACAGGACCTAATGGAACTGGAAAAGAATTAGTAGCACATCAATTACATGAAAAAAGTGAGCGTGCGAATTTCCCGCTAATCGAAGTAAATTGTGCCGCTATTCCATCAGAATTAATTGAAAGTGAACTATTCGGACACGTAAAAGGTGCTTTCACATCGGCAATAAAAGATCGAGCAGGAAAATTCGAATCTGCCGACGGAGGAACTATTTTTTTGGACGAAATTGGCGACATGAGTTTGCCTGCACAAGCCAAAGTTTTACGCGCATTACAAGAAAATTTAATACAAAGAGTAGGAGCAGACAAAGACATCAAAGTTAATGTTCGAGTAATTGCTGCCACTAACAAAGATTTGAAACACGAAATTGCCGAAGGTCGTTTCAGAGAAGATTTGTATCACAGATTGGCCGTAATTCTAATAAAAGTTCCCGCATTAAATGATCGCCGAGAAGATATTCCCATGTTAATTGAATATTTTAATGAAAAAATCGCCTCAGAACAAGGAAATGCCTCCAAATCATTTTCGAAAATGGCGATAAAATTATTGCAAGAATACGATTGGACAGGAAATATTCGTGAATTGCGAAACGTAATCGAAAGATTGATAATTCTGGGCGGAAACGAAATCTCTGAATCTGATGTGAAGATGTTTGCGAGTAAATAAATTATTTCACAAAGCTGCACAAAGAAGACACAAATACATATAAAGAAAAATTAAAAAAAAACTTTGTGAATCTTTGTGTCTTCTTCGAAGCTCTTTGTGTAACAACAAAAAAATGAAACTAAAAAAACTAAACGAAAACCTTCAAAAAGCATTAATCGAAAACGGTTTAAATGATGCCAATGAAATGCAACAAGAAACCTTTTCGGCTATAAAAAGTGGTGCAGACGCAGTTGTTCAATCTGATTTTGGAACAGGAAAAACAACAACAATTGTAATCAACGTTATTCAAAGACTAGAAAAAACAAAAGACGAAAGTACACGAGTTTTGATATTGGTAGAAAACAAAGAAAAAGTGCTAGAAATGGAACAATTGTTTTTGAAATATGGAACTTATCACGATTTGAGTATTCTTGGAGTTCACGACAAAGGCGATATTGACTATGACAAAAACGTTATTTCACTTGGATTAGACATTTTAATTGGAACTCCAAACCGAATCAATGCCTTGTTTTCTTCGGCAGGATTCAATATTAATACCATAAAAATGTTTATTGTAGATGATTCCGAATTACTTTTCAAAAACCGATTCGATGCTGTGATTCAAAGGCTTTGTAGCAGTATTGAAAAAACACAAAAACTGTTTTTTTGCAACACTATCACAGAACGAGTTGAGGTACTTGCAGAAAAAATAATGATTGAACCCGTTTTCTTCGAATTTAGCGATGAATAATGATTATTTCAGTAAAACCTACAACTTACAACTTTTAACTTACAACAAATAAAAAAATGGGATTAATAAAAATATTTTCTGGTGACCA
>JANPDC010000069.1:0-3865 GCA_031431275.1 Bacteroidota bacterium | reverse complement strand
AGTTAGGCGAAGATGGAAATCCAATTTATCGTGAAGACGGTAAAGTGATGAAAGGTCCAAATTATTTCAAACCTAATTTTTCTAAAATACTGCAGGATATATAGAAGTTTAAAGATTGCATTAGAAAATAATGCAATAACTTTTATTTAAACATGATTAAACGGTTCAGATAAGAAATAAAAAAAGCGATTTTCAATCTGAAAATCGCTTTTTTAATATTTGAAGACTAAAATCTACACTTTAACCGTCCAACCAAAAGTATCTTCAGCTAGTTTGTTTTGGATATTAGTTAATTTATCTTTCAGTTTTAATGCCATTGAATCTTCATTTTTAGGTAATTCATGATAAACATCTTGATAAGAAAATCCAGAAATAGGACTAACAACCGCAGCTGTCCCAGCACCAAAAATTTCTTTCAGGGTTCCGTTTTTAGAGGCTTCAACAAGTTCAGAAACTAAAACAGGACGCACGTCTACATTTATGCCTTCACTTTTGGCTAAATCTATCAAAGTCTTTCTCGTCACACCATCAAGAATTCTTTCGCTAACAGGAGCGGTAAATAATGTATCGTTTATTCTAAAAAACACATTCATTGTTCCTGCTTCTTCCAGTTTAGTATGCGTGGCATCATCTGTCCAAATCACTTGTTGAAAACCTTGCTTGTTAGCCAAACTAGTAGGGTAAAATTGTGCGGCATAATTTCCGGCAGCTTTTGCCGCTCCAATTCCTCCATTTGCCGCTCTACTGTAATGCTCCGCGATAAGAACTTTTACTTCACCTGCATAATAAGCGCTCACTGGTGATAAAATGATCATAAATTTATAATTATCAGACGGGTTCGCAATAACACCAGTTCCTGTAGCAATCATAAATGGTCTGATGTACATGGAATTTCCTTTCCCTCTTTTTATCCATGCTTCATCTAATTTCAATAATTCTTTCAAACCATTCATAAATATGTCTTCGGGCACTTCCTGCATCGCCATTCTAACTGCCGATTTATTGAAACGTTTGTAGTTCTCATCAGGTCTAAATAGCCAGATTGCATCATCCTCATCTTTGTAGGCCTTCATACCTTCAAAAATAGCCTGACCATAATGGAAAACTCTTGAAGAAGGGTCTAGCAAAAAGGGTGCGTAAGGCTTAATGACAGGTTTTTGCCATTTTCCATCTTTAAAATCACATTCAAATAAATGATCTGTAAAAACAGAACCAAAGCTTAAGTTTTCAAAGTCTACTTCATTAATTTTTGAAGTGGGAGCTTTTATTATTTCAATTTTATTAGTTTGAGTTGTACTCATGATAATGTATTGTTTTTTATGTTTTTATAATTGATTAACAGGAATATTGAAATCTTTGATTTTTTCACAAAGAGAACTTTAATATTTGCAAAATTAAATAAAAATCATCGAATTCCTTGTGATAAAACTATTAATTATAGGATTTAATTGTGATTTATTTACATTGAAAAAATTGAAATAAAGCGGCTCAATTTTTAAGAAACACATAAAAAAAAATGGATTTTTAAGGCGATACGTTTTAGTTTTGACTAAATTTGACCTGATCATAGCGCATAAATAACTACTAACAACCTCAAATTATAATTTTGAAAAGAGAAATTATCCAAACTCTCGATGGTTCTACAACTATTCATTTGCAGGAATGGGACGAATGTTATCATTCCAAACACGGAGCAATTCAAGAAGCACAACATGTTTTCATAAAAAATGGTTTGTCCTTATTTGAGAATAAGCATGTTTCTATTTTAGAAATTGGTTTTGGAACGGGATTAAATGCTTTTGTCACTTTTTTAGAAGCAAAAAAACTAAATCAGACGATTGATTATGTTGGAGTAGAGGCGTATCCCGTTTCTCCTGACGAGGTTCTTTCCATGAACTATGTTGAGGAGTTGAATGCAACAAACGAAAGTGCCATTTTCAAGGCAATGCATGACAGTAATTGGGAGGAAAAAATCAGTTTAAGCAACGATTTTTCATTGACAAAAAGGAAACAATTTTTTGAAACAATTGATGATATTGAAAAATTTGATTTAATCTATTTTGATGCGTTTGGCTATAGAGTGCAACCAGAATTATGGAGCACTGAAATTTTCGAAAAAATGTACAATGCGCTTAAGCCAAATAGTGTACTTGTTACTTATGCCGCCAGAGGTGTAGTGAAACGAAGTATGATAGAAGTGGGTTTTACCGTCGAAAAGCTTGCAGGTCCTCCCGGTAAAAGAGAAATGTTTCGTGCTCGAAAAATATAAAAAGAGTAGCCTTATTAGTAGTCAATATTTTTTTAAAAAAGCAAAAAACAAAAAAGAACGTTAATTAGTTATATTCTGTCTTTTTAAAATGTATTTTTACAACACTTAAAAATTAAGATCTAACCTATAATATTATTTTAATATGTCAAAAATCATGTTTGATTACACAAAATCAATACTAGAAAGAGTAAGTTTTGATCCAATACTTTTTTGTAAAGAATTAGAAAAAGCCATAAAAACCCTATTGCCGTTTGAAATGGAACAATTGCGAGAATGGTTATTAAATTTCACAATCGAAAAACCAGAGTTGAAACAATGTTTACTTATCGTAAATTCATAAATAAAAAAAGGAACCTTAATCGGTTCCTTTTTTTTATTTTTTTTGAATTGGACTCACAATTTGTACATTTTGAAACACAATTGCTCCTTTTATGACTCCGGCAATTGTGCTTCTAAGTGCATCAATTATTTGTATTTTTAGTTCGCTTTTTGGGAAAATCAAACTGACTTCTCGGGCTGGTTTAGGTTCCTTAAAATGACGTAGCTTCAGTTTGTCGGACTCTTTCAAATCTAAAGTGTGCAGATAGGGCAGTAGTGTGGTTCCTAATCCTTCATCAGCTAGCTTTATTAATGTTTCAAAACTTCCGCTTTCAATTTGAAAATGATTGAATTCATTTTTACCTTGGCTTTTGCATAAATTCAAAATCCCATCTCGGAAACAATGCCCGTCTTGCAATAACAGAATGTCATCAAGGTTTAAATCAGAGACTTCAATTTCTTCTTTTTGAAAATTTTGATGACTCTCAGGGATGTAAGCTACAAAGGGTTCAAAATACAAAACAATTTCTTTGATTTTTTCTTCCATCAGTGGGGTTGCTGCTATTGCCGCATCCAGATGGCCGTTGTTGAGTTTTGTAATGATTTCCGAAGTGTTTAACTCTTCGATTATCAGTTTGACTTTTGGATACTTTTTTATAAAATTATTCAAAAACATAGGTAACAATGTAGGCATAATAGTTGGGATGATTCCTAATCTAAATTCGCCTCCTATAAACCCTTTTTGCTGCTCAACAATATCTTGAATTCTATCCGCTTCGTTGACAATGTTTTTGGCCTGATTCACGATTTTTTGGCCAATATCCGTGAGTTGAATTGGTTTTTTGGATCGGTCAAATATCTGAATGCTTAATTCTTCTTCTATTTTTTGAATTTGCATGCTCAAAGTTGGTTGAGTAACAAAACATTTTTCGGCAGCAAGTGTAAAATTTTTATGTTCGGCTACTGCCAAAACATATTTTAATTGAGTGATTGTCATTTTATAGTAATTTCTGATACAAATATAAAAACAATCAATTTAATTTATAGTAAAAATTTTCGTTTCTTGCTTAAATTTGTAAGAAATAAAAAATTATGAAAAATAATATTCTAGGATTACCAGTTAAAGAATCCGAATTAATAATAACGGAATTAAACCTATTACTGTCAAATTTTCAAGTATACTATCAGAATTTAAGATGAATTCATTGGAATATTCGTGGAAAGCGTTTTTTTGACTTACATGTAAAGTTTGAAGAATTGTACAATGATTCCCAATTA